>DATNLB010000010.1:0-7329 GCA_035603095.1 Candidatus Acidiferrales bacterium | reverse complement strand
TGATGTTGTAGACACCGGCGGAGCCGCAGCAGATTTCCGAGTAGGGCAATTCCACAAAATCGAGACTGGGAATGGCGTGCAGAAGCGCGCGCGGAGCTTCGCGAATTTTTTGTCCATGAAGAAGATGGCAGGAATCCTGGTAAGTGGCGCGGATTGGAAGCGGCTTCAATTCTGCGGTGAGGCCGAGAGCAGCAAGGAATTCGGTGACGTCGCGAGTCTTGGCGGCAAACTCGCGTGCTTGGCTGTGCTCTTCTTCGCTTTGCGAGAAAAGATGATGGTATTCCTTGAGCGTGGAGCCGCAGCCGGCGGCGTTGGTGATGATGGCGTCGAAGTCTTTGCGAAGAAATACGGTAAGATTTTTTCGCGCGAGTTCGCGGGCGGCGTCGCGAACGCCGGCGTGCGCCGCGAGCGCGCCGCAGCAGAGCTGGCCAGCGGGGACGACGACTTCGCAGCCGTTGGCGGTGAGGACGCGGATGGTGGCTTCGTTGAGCTGCGAAAAAGTGACGTTGGCAACGCAGCCGGCGAAGAAGGCGACGCGGGCGCGGCGCGGACCAGCGGCAGGAAACGCCCATCCGAGGCGGCGAAAGAAAAAATGGTCGTCGATGCGCGGGAGGAGACGTTCGCGCTCGGCGAGACCGAGGAGTCTCAGGACGCCTATGCCACGCGCGATGGCCTGCAGACCGGAGCGTTGATAGAAACGCAGAACGCGTGCGGCGTCAATGATGCGGTGCGGATCGGGCAGCAAGTGCCGGAAAACAAAGTTGCGCGTGACGCGAGCGAGCCAGGAGCGGGGATAGTCGCGCTCGATGCGCGCGCGGGCGTGCTCGACCAGTTTTCCATATTCGACTCCGGAGGGGCAGGCGGTTTCGCAGGCGCGGCAGTCGAGACATTTGTCGATGTGGTCGACGAAGGAGTCCGTGATGGGTTGCTGGTCCAATTCGACGTGAATCATTTGATGGATGCGGCCGCGTGGCGAATCGGCTTCCAGGTTCCAGAGACGATAAGTGGGACAGGCGTTGAGGCAAAGGCCGCAATGTATGCAGCGGGCGTAGTCCTCGTAGATGGGGGTTGGGCCGGGGATAGGGGGCGGGGACATTTTGGGTTCGATGTGAAGGAACGATGATAAGGCTGCCGGGGCCGCTTCGGAAGTGCCACGTGGGTGGATTGAGCTTGTGAGTGATGATTCGTGGCTCCCGGTCGTGATGAGGGGAAGGGCAGAGGGGGTACAACAGCCTGTGGCCTGTCTGGCAACCACAAGTTGTGCACACGAGTTGGGTGCGGCCGACCAACTCATCTCAATATGTTGTGGTCGCGACAGCCAAGAACTCAGCACCCACACAGGCCCGGAACCCGCCTGCTTGCTCTCCCTCACACGAACGCGATCCCTTCGCCCCTATATCTCGTCTACTATCCCCTTTTCTTTCATATTCTTGTGGACTCTTTTGCGGGTTTTCGCACTCACCAAAAACTCAACTCCTTTATTCTGGAACTATTCCGCACTCTTTACCAAAAACACGGGGTGGGGGTAGGGTTACGATGCTATTCCTAAGCCGAAACTCCAACTTACGTTCCCCTCGCTTATCGCCTTTCTCGAAGACGGCCGCTTCGCGCTGTCCTCATTCCACATCCCATTACCTCCTACTTCCTTACCTCGCCTCCTCTTACAGCCACTAGTCACCAACCACCAGTCACCAAACGTTGTATCATTCCATCCCGTGAACATCCTCCTGAACGAAGTCGAATGCCGCGTCCTGGGCTCCCTCATCGAAAAAGAAATCACCACGCCCGAATACTATCCGCTTTCGCTGAACGCCCTCGTCAACGCCTGCAACCAGAAATCGAATCGCGATCCCGTCATGAACCTGGACGAAACTGCCGTCCGCCAGGCCTTGCATTCGCTGGATGGACAATCTCTAGTCCGCTATGTCAGCGCTATCGACAGCCGCGTCACCAAGTATGAGCACCGCCTCCAGGAAGCCTTCAACTTCTATCGTCACGAGGTTGCCATCCTCTGCGTCTTGTTGCTGCGCGGCCCGCAGACGCCGGGCGAACTTCGCACGCGGGCCGAGCGCATGCATCCTTTCGACGACCTGGGCGCCGTGCAATCCAGCCTGCAGCACCTGATGAAGCGCGAGCCCCCGCTCGTCAAGGTTCTTCCCCGGCAGCCCGGTACCAAGGAGGCTCGCTACGTTCATCTTTTGTCCGGCGAGGTAGAGGAATGGGATACTAAGTCTGTAGCGGAGCCGCAACTCGCTCCCGCGTCCGCCGACGGAGAAAGGATTGCTCACCTGGAGAAGGAGGTTGCCGCCCTTCGCCATGACGTTGCCGACTTTCAAAGGGAGATTGCGGACCTGAGACAAGAATTCGCCCAGTTCAGAAAGCAATTCGAATAGGAAGCGCTCTTCTTGTAGGAAAGCCACTCTGTCGGCTGCACTCAGCGCGGCTTTGTGTTTGCCCCCATGTCTTAGCGCTTAACAAGGATTTGCTACGGATGGATGCGCGCCGCCCAGCCGCCGCCGGGCGCCAATTTGATTTTCAGTTTCGTGGATTTGTTGACCTGCATTTTCACTTTCTTATAATCACTGGCCATGCGGTCGGCGTTTACTCCGTCCTGATAAGCTTCCATCGAAAAATTGCCTTCAGGCAGGAAGGAAAAATCAACTTCCAATTCGCGCTCCGTCCAATCTGTCATCGCGCCCACATACCAGTCTTTACCGTTCTTTCTTGCCACCAAAATGTATTCTGCGATGCGGCCATCAAGAACTTTGCTGTCATCCCAGACAGATGGAACGGGAGCAAGAAACTCCATCGCCTCCGGTTCGCGCAAGTAATTTGAAGGGCTGTCGGAAAGCATCTGCAGGGGGCTTTCGAATACCACGTACATCGCGAGCTGATGGCAGCGAGTGCCGAGCGCCATCGGCTGCTGGTGGATTGGTGCAAAGGTGGTTCTAGTGGCGTTCCGCATCGCGCCGGGCGTGTAGTCCATGGGGCCGAGGAACATTCGTGTAAAAGGCAGCGTGACGTTGTGTTTCGGTTCGGAGTCGGCGCTCCATTTGCTCCACTCCATCCCGCGAACTCCTTCTCCACTGATCATGTTGGGCCACGTGCGGGTCATGGTGACTTGTTTTTGTCCGCCGTGAAAATCGACGAGCATTTTGCGCTTGGCGGTTTCGCGGCAGACTTTGTGGTAGAAGTTGATCAGCAGCTGATCGTCCCGCTGCATGAAGTCGACTTTGATTCCCTTGATGCCCCACTTCGCAAATTGATCGAGAGCGGGGATCAACTGATCGTCGAGCGACTTCCAAATCACCCAAAGAATGATTCCCACGTTTTTTTCTTTGGCGTAGGCGGCCAGCTCTTCCATATTTATTTCCGGAACGACTTCCAGCACGTTTCCAAGTTTGTACCAGCCCTCGTCCAAAATGATGTACTGGAGGCCATATTTGGCGGCGAAGTCGACGTAATACTTGTAGGTCCGCGTGTTGATTCCCGCCTTGAAATCCACATCGTAAATATTGTTGTAGTTCCACCAGTCCCAAGCGACTTTGCCTGGCTTGATCCACGAGGTGTCTTGCAACTGCGATGGCTTCGCCAACAACCACACCAGCTGGTTTGTCAGCAGGTCTCCGTCCTTCTCAACGATTCCCACCAGCCGCCAGGGAAAAGTGCGCGTGCCGGAAGTAACGGCGATGTAATCGGCGGACTCAAAGACTCTGAAATCCCGGTCTTTCTGCAATTTTTCTCTTAGCGGATAAGGGGGGAACATACCGGTAAGTCCGAAGCCGCCGGTGCCGCGCAGCCACATTCCCGGATAATCTTCGACATCGGATTCCGCGATCGCGAGTTTTGCGCCTTCTCCGGCGTCCGCAACTGCGGGCATGGTTGCGATGAACGCCGGATCGATTTCGCGCAAATGTTGCGGAAGATATTTGCGCTCGTTGTGCGAAAACATACTGTCTTCCTGAGGATAATAGACGATGGAATCTCCGGGGAAATTGAACTTAACTTCTTCGCCGAAGACTTTCACCTGCTGCTGAGGAAGCAACGTTTCGAATCGGTAGGCGGCGCCTTCGTTGTAGGCGCGAAAGGCAACGGCGTAGCCACCTTCCATTTCGAGGCGCAATTCATTGTAGTTTT
The DNA here is from genome assembly GCA_035603095.1 of Candidatus Acidiferrales bacterium. GTDB lineage: Bacteria > Acidobacteriota > Terriglobia > Acidiferrales > UBA7541 > Acidiferrum. The sequence continues at coordinate 3,192 of DATNLB010000010.1, read as the reverse complement.
CGCGAACTCGGGCAAACTTCTGACGCACCGGAGGCTCAACGGTCTGGTCATAAGTGAGTTTTTTTGCGGCGAGGACTTTCGGGTCTACGCCTAGAGTCTGGTGGTCGATGTCGAGAGACAGAGTGCAATCCTGCAGCAAAGCGCGGCCTTTCAGGAGCACGTCGTAGCGGAGGTGTTGGGCGGTGCGGATTCTGATTTCGATCCTGTTGTCTGGAGAGCGCAGGTCATAACTCGATTGCGCAGCAGCTGTACCAGCCGTGGTCAGCAAGGCGGAAAGCAGAGCTAGCAAGGGCAGCGACCTTTTTTTCAGACGATTGACCACGCCAGTCTCCTCTCCGATAGGACTATTGCGATTGGCCTGTCCGGCGGGCAGGCCGCGCCACTTTACGTTCTAGGCGAAACTTTGTAAAGCGGATGAAACGAACCACTGGAGGCACACTGGACGACCAGCCCAGATGATAACCGGATGCGAGATGCGATGCCCCAGGGGACGGCGGAACCCTAACGGTGTGAGATGAGGGGTTCCCTTCTCGAGAGATAAACCCATACAAACCATACAGTTACATGTCCTGGACGTTGAGTACTTCCAGTGCCATGGGTGTTGCACGATTCTGGTGGATTTTGCCCCACTGAGCTAGAGGTCTGCTATTCTCACTGAAACATGGCCCGCAACTCAGGTATTTACCTGATGACAGTTGCAGGGTTTCACCTGCTTGTAGGGGCAGGTGGGTCATGGTACTTGTTGCAAATCTGCAGGGGGTTCAAGCAGTCCGTCTTTACCAGTTCAAGCCGTTCAGCGCAAGGAGAATCGATTCATGTCCAAACGAGAGATCACTTCAAAGGACTCGGAGGCCAGGGGCGGTCCAGGGGTGGAAATAGTGAGGAGTGAAGCGCCTTCAGAGCTTCTTCGCGAACTCGTCGCGCACCTTCGGCAAAACCGAACGCAGTTGCGCGAGGAATGGGTGGTGCGCATCACCGAGACGCGCCTGCTGACGGCGATGACCAAGGAAGAGATCTTCGCGGAAGCAACTTCGGTGTACGACAGCTATGTGGAGGCCCTGGAAACCGAAGCATTCGAAGCGCTGCAGGCTTACGCGCGCAATCTGTCGGAACGCATCATTCCGCGAGGCGTGGAAACGCACGAAGTGGTGGGAATCGTTCTGCTGCTGCGCGACGTCCTGGCGCGGTCCCTCTTCGCAAAGTACCAGACGGATTTCAAAAAATTGAATCGCATCCTGGACGCGTACGAGCCGGCCGCGAACCGCATCGCGAACACCGTGGCAGTAGGTTTCGTGCAAGAGCGCGAGCGCGTCATCCGCCAGCAACAGGAAGCAATCCGCGAGCTCTCGACGCCGGTGCTGCAGGTCCGCGAACGATTGCTGATTCTGCCAATCATCGGCGTGATCGATCCACAACGCGCCCGGCAGTTGACGGAGCAACTTCTGCGCGGCATCCGCACGAATCGCGCAAAAGTGGTGGTGATCGATATCACTGGTGTGGCGGCCATGGACTTGACGGTAGCGAACAACTTGGTGCAAACGGTGGAGGCTTCGCGGCTACTTGGCGCGACGGTGATCGTCACGGGCCTTTCGCCGGAGATTGCGCAGACGCTGGTGACGATCGGCGTGGACCTGGGCAAGATGAACACGGTGGGCGACCTGCAAGGCGGCATCGAACAGGCGGAAAGACTGCTGGGATACAAAGTGGTGACACTGGCGGATCCCCGCCAATCTTAACGGAAGAAGGGCTACGTGGAAGTCCCCATTCTGAAACAGGGAGAGGTCTTGATCGCCACGTTTCAGGCGGCCCTCTCGGACGCGGACCTGGAGCACCTACGGCGGGGCCTGGTGCAGCAGGTGGTCAGGTTTCGCTCGCGCGGGGTCATTGTGGACGTGACGGCGATGGACGTGATGGACTCGTTCGCCTCTCGGACGCTGCGAGAGATCGCACACATGATCCGGCTGCGCGGAGCGGAAACAGTGATCGTGGGGATTCAGCCCGAAGTGGCATTTGCCATGGTTCAGCTTGGACTGACGCTGGAAGGCGTCGCGACGGCGCTGGACCTGGAAGAAGGTCTGGCGTACTTGATTGAGAAATTCAAGAACATAGACTGAGAGAGACACTGTGAGGGCGGGAGAAATCCGGGTGGCTATCAACTCGGACCAAGATATCGTAGCAGCCCGTCAGAAAGGCCGCGCTCTCGCAACCGAACTTGGCTTTTCTACGGGAGACGCCACGCTCATCGCCACGGCGATTTCCGAGCTGGCTAGGAACATTGTGTCCTACGCTCGCAAAGGTGAAATCAGCCTGAAAATGGTCCATGGGTCGAGCCGTCAGGGCATTTTGATCATCGCTTCCGATAACGGCCCGGGAATCCGGGACATTCGTCAGGCAATGCGAGATGGGTTCTCGACATCGGGAAGCCTCGGACTGGGGCTGCCGGGAGTGCGCCGCTTGATGGACGAGTTTGAAATTACCTCCGAACCAGGCCAGGGGACGATCGTGACGGTGAAGAAGTGGAAACAATAAAGGCACCGCTGGTGGAGTATGGGGTGGCGAAGTTCGTTCTCCCGGGTGAAGGTGAATCGGGCGACCAGCATTTGGTTTGCTGTAACCACACTGGAATTCTGATCGCGGCGATCGACGGAATAGGACATGGAGAAGAAGCTGCCAACGCGTCGAACGTGGCGGTTTCCATTCTCAAAGCGGGAGCGGACCAACCGGTCATTTCTCTGCTAAAGAGCTGCCACGAGGGGCTGCGCTGGACGCGGGGCGTCGTGCTGAGCCTTGCCTCCATTGACCCGGAGCATGGCTTGATGACGTGGGCCGGGGTCGGCAACGTGCAAGGAGCATTGATGCGCGCTGGCGCCCAGAAGGGAAGCGTGCAGGAAGTGTTGCTGCTGCGTGGCGGTGTCGTGGGTTCGCAATTGCCCGCGCTGCAGGCCGCGGTGCTTCCCGTTACGAAGGGGGATACTTTGGTATTTGTTACGGATGGGATTCGAGGCGAATTTGCCGAAGACCTCTCCGCGCTGGAATCCCCGCAAAGAGCCGCAGAGAGAATTCTGGAACGTCACAGCCGGGGAAATGATGACGCGCTCGTTTTGGTGGTGAGGCTAACCGGGGTTCACACATGAAGACGGCAACGAAACGGAGAGGAAAGACGCCCGCAAATTTTGAAGAAGAATATCGCTC
>DATNLB010000167.1:0-9887 GCA_035603095.1 Candidatus Acidiferrales bacterium | reverse complement strand
ACGGTCAATCAAGCTGCTCCCGCCACCAATAACGGTGCCGCGACAACGGTTTCCACGCACACGGCGCAAAATGCGAACCAGCGCTCCCTGGTGCGATTCGATCTCAGCACCACGGGATTGAATTCCAATACAGCGCTGAAGACCTCCACACTCAATCTCATTCCGACCACGCCGCTGTTCACAAGCCGCAGCCAGGAAGTCCACCGCATTACCGGGACGACCGACTGGACGGAGGCCGGCGTCACCTGGAATACGCGAAATGGTGTGCTGGCGTGGACCAACCCGGGCGGAGATTTTGACGCCACCGCGACGGATGCGCAACCGTCCGGGACGACGGCTGGGACAGCCGTTTCCTTCAACGTCTTGAGCGATTCGACTTCCTCGAATATCCCCCAGGGCTGGATCGACGGAACGATCCCGAACTATGGCTTGCTGGTGAAAGACCAGTTGGAAGATGGAGCAACGTGGTCCTTCACGCGGGCGATTACGGTGACCGTCGGAGCAACTGCACCTTTCAACGGATACAGCGGCTACAGCGCACAGGTCACCGGCGTAGACACGGCAACTCTGGTCGCCGCCGGAAAAATGCGCGCCGATTGCAACGATTTGCGCATTGCGCGTTTTGCCGCCAACGCCTGGACGCAGCTCGACCGGCAGGTAATCAATTGCAACACCGCCAGCACCACGATCTGGTTCAAATTGCAGGCGGATATTGCTGCGAATGGCACTGACGCGAGCTATTCATTGTTCTACGGTAACGCAAACGCGCCGGCTCCGCCGGCAAACCTGAACAACGTCTATCTGGCCTACGACAACTTTGACGCTGATACGCTCAACCAGCCGCCTGCCGGCTGGACCGTACAAGGGGGCGGCCCTTGGAACGTGGTGGCCGATGTCGGCACGAATCGGATCCTCCGCGAATCCAATGCCGCCGGCGCCAATCGAAATGTCATCCACTTCACCTCCGTTAGCAACGAGCGGGACGTTTGGGTTCAGGCGGACGTTCGAATGACGGCAGCCGCAGGGCTGGAGAGCACCGGATGCCCGCTTGGGCGCGTTGGCGGGACCACTGCCGCCAATATGACCGCCTACCGCTCCTGCCTGCAGTACATCACCGTCGGGGCGAATCCGAACCAGAGAGTGTCGCAACTCGCGTATTGGAATGCCGGGGCATTCAATAGCTTGCAGCAGCCGCTCTACCCTTGGGTCAACGGCACGTTCTATACCGTTGGCGGAGCATTTTTCGGGAGCCCGGCAACGTTGCGGACATTCGTCAATGGAGTACTTCAGGCGCCGTCCATTGTTGGCAATAACAACGTTGCGACCGCCGGTTCCGTCGGACTCTTTGTCTATGACGGTGATCCTGTGAACTACGACTTCGACAATTTCCTGGCGCGCCGGTATACCGAGCCAGAGCCGGCGACCGCCATCGCCGCCGAATCGGCCAATGCCTTGTCACCGTTATATGGATCTCGCGAAAACATCGTCGCCAACCAGCCGACACTTAATTTGCATTATCTACGCGATGTCACAATGAGCGCGCCGACACTAGGAATTTCGGAAATTACTTTGAACTGGACATTTCCGATCGGCTCGACAAACGCCAACTATGACGGAGTGTTGTTTGCCAAGCAGGCAGGAAGCGTTGCGCCGTCTTTTGCTCCGGCGGACGGAACGGTCTACAACGCCGGAGCGCAGCCGATTGCGGGACAATTCATTGCCGCTAACACCGGCGCGTTCGCGACCGTCAGCGCCTTCGATGAAAATGGAGACAACAGCATCGTCCTTCCGGGCACGCAGTACGCCTACAAAGCCTACACCCACGATGCCACGGCCATTCTAGGAGCGGCTTCTCCTGCTGCGCCTCACTATTCTTTTGGCAACACCTCCACACAAACGAACACTACGGTGACCGGCGGGGGCGCGAACAAGAACTGGAGTTACAAAACGGGCGCAACGACTCTCGCGGCACCGGCCTTGGATCCCGGGAATATTGTTCTTACCGGTGGAAACGACAACGCCGTGCACGCCATGTCCGTAACCAACGGCCAGCGCAATTATCAGCCGGGCGGAACCTCGGGCCTTACGGGTGGAGCGATCCAGGGACGGCCTCCCCTCATCGCTGCGGGCGACACCTCCAACCCGACCTGCAAGAATGTCTGCCCGGTCGCTTACGTGGCCGCAGGCGACGGCACTGTTTATGCCTTCCGCGCAGACACGGGCGCCTTGCTGTGGCAAACCGCCGTGCTGACCACTGGCGCTGGCAGCGGCTTCCTAGCGGCCCCGGCGGTCCAGGTGAAGTCGTTCAGCGGCGTGGGTTACCTCAATGCTTTTGACCTCGTCATCGTTGCCACGCGAAATGTTGGTGCGGGCAGCACCACCAACAATAGGGTTTTCGGGTTGAACGGCAACACCGGCGCAACGGTTTGGACATTCAATCCGGGAAGCATGGACATCGTGAACGCCACCCCGTACATCGATTACGTAAACAACATGGTCTGGGTCGCGAGTCGCTCCATCGGTGGTATTGGCCAGCCCAGCCTTTGGCAAATCAACACCAATACTGGAAGTCTGTCGGCGTCCTTCAATCTGAACGATATCGACCAGGCGCCGACGCAAAACTTCGACGGCCGTGTGATCTACGTCACCACCAACGGCGGGCTCCTCTACGCCGTGCGCACGGATATCAACAATTGCGCCCAGGGCAGCGCCGCTCTCGGCGTCACTCCCCGGGGCTTCCCTATTCCCATTGAAACCGCGGCCTTGAACGACGATGTGTTCTTTTCCACTTCGACCGGGGTGTCCAAAATTCACGTGGTTTATCCGTTGGCGGCATGCGCTCCGGTCACCTTTACCGTTTCACCCGGCGGATGGGTCAATCCCGCGATTACAAATCCCTCTTCACTCATGTTCACTTCGCCGCCGCAAGCTGAATTCATGTATGTCGCTTCTTCGGACGGACACCTTTACAAGATCGACCCTACCAGCGGTGCAAATGCCGCGAATCGCTTGATCAATGCCGGTGCGACGATCGGCGACCCGAGTTTCGACACCGTTATTCAGAAATTCTATGTGGCCGACTCGACCGGCCACATCTTTTCGTTCGATTTGTTTTAAGGGGATCAGGCAGCGAAGCGCAGGCTGCTTCTAACTTCTTTCGGCTTTGCCCATGAGCAAGCCGCGCAGTCCGAGAAGCACCAGGCGCGGCTGGCGGCGCACCACGTTCCACAATAAACGAGTGGACTCATCACGGTTGATATCGCCGAGCGATTGCCGGGTCGATGCGTCGAGCAGATCGACCAGCTGTGAATAATCCTTCTGCTCAAAATGGTGCAGCGCCCGGCGAATCAGCCAGTGCGTTCGCAATTCACGCCGCAAGGAGGCAAGCTCGTGGCTCTTGCCATTCTGCAAGAGTGCCTGCGAGACGCCGAGCGCGCCGCGAAAGCCGGTAACGATTCCTCCGACGGTCGAAACTTTTACCTGCGCGGCCGCATCGCCCACCAGATAGACTTCGCCGTTCCCGATTTGCCGCCGTACCGGAACCCAGCCGCGATAGACCGGGATCCGCGCGCCTTGCCATTCGAGCGGCTCCAGATGCTTTTTTTCGAGGAAGCGTTCGAAACATCGCTTCGTGTCGCTGCCGTGCTCGCCGATCACGCCGAGCGCGCCGCGTTCCGACGATTCGGGGATCAACCAATAAAAATAGGGCGTATCATCCGGTACGAACCAGACGCGGGTCGTATCCGGCGGACAATCTTTCGGCAGGCGCACGATGGCTTGAACGAGTGGCACGGTTTCGATCGCGGGCCAGCCGGAAGCGCGCGCCACGCGGCTCGCGGCGCCGTCCGCGCCAACCACGCTGTCCGCGTGCAGCTCTTCGTGCTTGCCGCCGGATTCCACTTCGAGCCGCAAGCCTCGCGCATTCGGACCGATTCCCAGGAAACGCGTATCGAAGGACAGCGCGGCCCCGGCTTGTTGGGCCTCGCGGGCCAGCGCCGGAATCAGGCGCGAGCGCTCAATGATGAGATCGGGCTTGGTCAGCGCGACCTGCGCCGAGCGCCCATCGGTAAAAAGCTCGAAGCGGCGAATCTCGTTGATGATGCTTTCGCGGGCGGAGGCTCCCATCTGGTGGCGGAAGTGATCCGTAACAATCAGCGTCCGGGCCGCAGGCTGGAATTGCGGTTTTGATTCCAGCACGCGCACACGCCGGCCGCCGCGGGCGACGCTCGCGGCGGTGAAGAGTCCGGCCGCGGAGCCGCCAACAACGATAACTTCCCGGTCGCTTCGTCCAGGCCGATGCTGTGCTTCTGTGTTTTCCACAGTTTCCGTGCTTCCCAAGGACGCGCATTCCCTGCAGATTCTATCCATCAGGGATCCCACGCCAAAAAATTTGCCAGCTTCCCGCTCGACCCATGTGGGACTGCTCGAGTTGTGAGTGAGAGGGCGCCCGGTAAGTATAGCGAATCCACCATCGAGGACCAACCCGCGGAGAGTTGCAAAACCGGTGATGGACGATGCATTCGATTCGGTAGGTTGTGTTAGGACGCAGCGGAAGCCTTGTCGGTCTGGCGTTCATAGGGCGCGCGCTCAAGATATGCGACGCCGGCAAAAATGACGCCGAGAGCCAGCACCCCAGCGAAGAAAGCCACTCGCTCGGAGAGATAACTGACGAGCACGGCTGCGCCGCCGCCGATGGCGCCGAGCAGATACAGCGTGAGGACGGCGCCGCGGTGGCCCAGCCCGAGATTCGAAAGGCGGTGAGCCGCGTGGTCCTTCCCGGGCGTGGCGAAGGGCAGCAGCCCGCGCCGCGAGCGGGAAATCTTTACCAGCGTGGTGTCAAAAATAGTCACGCCCAGGATGAGAATCGGCGCAAGCCACGAGGACAGATGATTGGAGCTCTCGAGGCGAAGTTTCAGGCCCAGCGTGGCCATCAAGTAACCGAGAAACATGGCGCCGCCATCGCCCATGAAAATCTTCGCGGGTTTGAAATTCCAGCGGAGAAACCCGGAGGCTGCGCCGAGAACGGCGGCAGCCAGTGTGGTAACCAGGGTTTGGCCGTTCAAGTAAGCCAGCATGGCGAAGAAAACGGAGGCCATGGCCGCGACTCCTGCGCACAAGCCGTCCATGTGGTCGAGGATGCTGAACGAGGCCGTAATCCCCACCACCCAAACAACCGTGAGAACCGCATCCAGAAAATCCCCGCTGCGTCCGCCAACGAGCACGCTGAAAACCTGTGCGCGAATTCCGCTGACCAACAGAATCGCCGCGGCCAATGGCATGCCCACAAACAGTTTGACCTGGTGATGGAGCAACCCTTGGTCGTCGAGTATGCCAACACCCGCGACTAGGGTCGCGCCGATGAGGATCCCCACAATCTGGGCGCGAGCTGGGCCGTTGAAGGCGAAGAGCACCGCGATCACCACCGCGGCGTACATCGCCAGGCCGCCAAGAAGCGGGATTGGCGTGAGGTGAACTTTGCGCGGCCCTGGCAGATCGACCATTCCAACGCGCAGTGCCAGGGCGCGCACGGGAACCACGAGCACCAGCGATGCAAATAGTGCGATGAAAAAAGCGAGCAGGCCTGCGGCCATGCAACCTCGTTTATCAGGTGAGCCGAATCCGGCCAAGCTGCTGCCGGTGACTCACGTGATCCTCGCCGGGTTGGGGGTCCGGCTCCCAAGTCTAGCTAACAGATAGCTACCCACGCAGCCTAAACACAATACTGCGATTTTAGTTTTGCGGCAATCGGGATCGTCCTGCATGTGCAAAATTGCACACTTGGAATCATGTTTCCTGATTCAGGCAAGATCCACTCCACTCCATCGGCGAATTTCGTGGTTCAGCGCTCCGTCAACATGCGCGTGAAGATGCGCTTCACTTCCTCTTTGTCCCGCGTGGCGTAGTACCAATCGATGGTGCGCTTGAGGCCTTCGCGGAAGAGAACCTTGGGTTCCCAGCCAAGAAGTTTCTTGGCCAGAGAATTGTCAGCGACGCGATTGAGCGGCCCGGTGGGCATATCCGGGCGAAGCTTGATCTCGGCCTTGTGTCCGGTGAATTCGCACACCATTTTGGCGCAATCGATCACGCGGATACGCTCCATCGTTCCGAGGTTAATCGCCGTGCCGTCGTTAATTTTTTCTCCGGCCAGAATCGTGCCTTCGACGATGTCTTCAATGTAAGTCCAGTTGCGGATTTGCGTCCCGTCGCCCCACACTTCGAAAGGGTTCTGCCCGAGGAACGCCCGGGCAATCATGGCGATGACGGCGTGATTCTCCACCCCGCGTGGCCCATACACCGTGAAGTAGCGGCAAGAGGCGGCTCCCATTCCGTGCTCCTTCGCATAAGCCTGCAGCGTGAACTCTCCCATCAACTTGGCCCAGCCGTAAGTATTGTCGGCATCATTCGGCCCTTTGGTGAGGTCTTCCGTGAGATAGAGCTCTTTCTTGGTGTCCGATTGCAGAAAATTCGGATACACGCAACCGGAAGAAGCGAACACCACTTTTTTTACTTTGGCTTTGAGCGCTTCGGCAAACACCAGCCCGTCCAGAAAAAAGTTCGACGCCGGGCCGGCTTGGTGGAGGTCCACGTAGCCGCGCCCCCCGTGGTCCGCGGCGAGATGGAAAACCGTGTCGACCCCCTGCATCGCGGCCCGCGTCACGCCGGGTTCCCGCAAATCGGCCTGCACAAGATCGACCTTGCCCGTGCCGAGATGCCGGCGAATGTTGTCGAGATGGCCGCTGCTCAAATCATCGACGATGCGGACTTTTTTCGCGCCTCGCGCCAGGAGCTGATCGGTAAGCGTAGACCCTATGAACGATGCTCCGCCCGTTACAAATACAGTCTTGCCCGCCCAAAACCCGTCCGCCGTCGTCACGCTTGAGTTGCCTCCTTGATTTTCAATGGACGTTCAAGTGATCGATGATTTCCACGAATTTTTGCAATTCCTTGACTCTATCATAATCAGGAGCGGCGGCCCGCGCCGCCTCACCCATGGCCTTCAACTTACTCGGGTCGGAAGCCAGTGCGCGCACGGCGTTGACCACTTCTGCGGGGCGGTCCGGATCCGCGCCTACCGCAAAGCCGCGCTGAATCCCCAGCGACACGGCATCCGTCTCTTTCGGCGCCACCGCGACGATGGGTTTTCCCGCCGCGAGAATCCCGTACATTTTGCTGGGCACCACCACACCTTCCAGGCCACGCTTCACAGTAATGACGTGGGCATCGGCGGCCGCGAGCACCGACGGAATTTTGCTCGCCGGGAAAAACTGCAGAAAACGGATATTGCTGGAACCGGCGGCCGCAGCTTCGATTTGCGAGCGCTGCGCGCCGTCGCCCACGAACACGAGACCCACACCGTCGCCCGCCAGCAGGCGCGCCGCCGTCAAGAGGGTGTTCCAAGCGCCGTAGAAACCGAGGTTCCCCGCGTGTACGAGAACAAACGAAAAACTTCCGCGGATCGCGCGGATGACTTCCGGATCGGGAGCCGAAAGAGGCGATTTCGACGGAAGGATTTCGGTTCCATCGCGGACGATCCGTACGCGGGAAGGTTCGACACCTTTGGCGATAATTCGCGCGCGCATGTCTTCGCCGAGAACGATCGCGCGCGTGGCGCGACGCAGCGCCCAGCGATGAAGTTTTTCCCAGATCCTCGTGAGCCTGCCGGGTTCGACGATCGAGCCCCCCACGGCCATGTCCGGATACATGTCGCGTATGTTGTAGACGTACGGCTTGCGTTTCAACATCGCGACAATCGCGCCGACGATGCCTTGAAACGGCGGATCGGTCATGGCCACGACGGCGTCGCAAGGAACAAAGAGCGCGCCTGGAATCGCCAGCGCGACGTAGCTGAGATAATTCAGCACCCGTTTTTTCATCTCGAAGCGCGGAAAGTCCGTCGAACCCGCACGAATGATGCGCACCCGGCCCGCGATTTCCGTTTGGTACGGCCGCCACGCGCGGCGTTCGGTGGGATCGTAGGAAGGCCGCCCGCACAGCACCGTTACGTCGTGGGAAATGGAAACGGCATCCACGACGCCGTGTGCCATCTTCGCCGTCGCGGAAGTGTCCGGCGGGTAATAAAGATTGAGCAGCAGGATGCGCACCGAAAGATTGTACAGAGGTCCACTACTGTGCGGGGTGCGGCCGCCTGACAATTTTAGGCAGGCTTCTTGAATACCGGCGCAGCCGCCCGTTGCAACTCGTGCGCGGTTGGTTTCTTCTTTGGCGGTTTCTTAACTTCGCGTTTTCCTCTGTCCTTGTTTCCCATGCCTGATAGCTTGCCACAGTTCGTTAACGATGGCTAGAGGCTGTGAGTTCCAAATTGGACAGTCAAGTGTTACAGGCGCGAGATAAGGAAATCGCCGAGGACCAGCGCATCCATCTGCGTACGCAGGAAGCAATCGATCGCTTCTTCGGGGCGGCAGACGATGGGCTCGTTGTCGTTGAAGGAAGTGTTGAGCACCACGGGCACGCCGGTGAGGTCGCGGAAAGCGGAAATGAGCGCGTGATAGCGCGGATTGGCTTCGCGCGTGACGGTTTGCAGCCGGCCCGTGCCGTCCACGTGCGTTGGCGCCGGAATCTTGTCGCGTTTCTCCGCGCGCACGGAGTAGGCCAGGGTCATGAAGGGCGAGGGGTGCGACTTCTCAAAATACTCCCCGGTCGCTTCCGCGAGGATGGAAGGCGCAAACGGACGGAAGATTTCCCGGTGCTTGATCCGGCGGTTGAGGATTTCCTTCATTTCCGGGCGGCGCGGGTCGGCGACGATGCTGCGATTACCAAGCGCGCGTGGACCCCATTCGGCCCGGCCCTGAAACCAGCCGAGAATCTTTCCATCCGCGATGATCGCCGCAGCGCAGCGGGAAAGTTCCTCTTCGGGCAGTTCAGCGATGGAATAGCCACTCTGCGCCAGGCCATTCGAATCGATTGCGCGGCGAATCTCTTCACGCGTGTATCCAGGTCCCCAGTAAGCGTGATCCATCACGAAGCAGCGCGGCTTGCCGAGTTTCTGATGCCATACGAAGTAGGCGGCGCCAACTGCCAAACCTCCGTCTCCCGCTGCCGGATGAACGTAAACCTGTTCGAACGGCGTGGCATCAAAGATTTTTCCGTTCGCCACGCAATTGAAAGCCACGCCGCCTGCCAGACAAACGGCCTTCAGCCCCGTTCGCTCGGCAAGTTTTTTCAACATGCCGAGATAGACTTCTTCGAGCCGCGCTTGCAAAGAACAAGCGAGATTGCGGTGCCGTTCCTCCAGCGCTTCTTCGGGAAGGCGAACCGGACCCAGGTGCTTCGCCATTTCATCCGAAAACATTTTGCCGAGCGTCGGCGTCTTATCGGCTTCGGCCCAGGACATCTCCGGGCCCGTGCGGTGATGCGAGAAGTAATCCAGGCCCAGGCGGAAGCCGTTCCCGTTGGAGCGCCCATCAAAACGCACGATGTCGCGGAATACGTCGAGCCGCTCCGGGTGGCCGTACGCGGCCAGCCCCATGACTTTGTACTCGTCGCCAAATTTCAGGAAGCCGAGATACTGCGTCACCGCGCTGTAAAACAGTCCTAGCGAATGCGGGAATGCTACCGACCCGTCGATCCTCATGTGGTTGCCCGTGGCAGCGCCCCACATCGTGCTCGCGAAATCGCCGAGTCCGTCGGCGGAAAGCAGCGCGGCGCGTTCGAACGGTGAGACGAAAAAGCTGCTCGCAAGATGCGCCTGATGGTGTTCGATGCGGTGAAACTTGGCGGCAAGTTTTTTGGGATCGGCGTCAAAGGCGGACGCCAGCGCCTCCGGGATACCCGTGAATTTCGCGAGAACTTTGACGCGTTCCCGCGCGAAAGACGGCATGCGCAGCGCGTAGAAAAGTTTCGTGCCCAGCCTCGCGTACGGATTTCGC
>DATNLB010000025.1:0-3553 GCA_035603095.1 Candidatus Acidiferrales bacterium | reverse complement strand
GCCGGTCATGGTCTGCCCAATCGTTGCATTGACCGTTTCAACCCCAGTTACCTGAGAAGATACTTCAACCACTTCGCTAGTTGAACCAAGTTCCATCTGAACATCCACGCGTAGGGCACGGTTAATAGTAAGAGTCTGGTTCTCGATTACGGCCTTTCGAAAACCATCCTTTTGGATCTCCACCTTGTAGGTGCCGATGGGTAGGTCGAGAACCTGGTAGGCTCCGTCGTTACCCGATACGATTGTGGTATGAATTTGGGTGGCGATATTCGTAACTGTGATTTTAGCGCCAGGAACTGTGCCTCCCTTCGGATCAGTTATAGTGCCTAGTATCCTGCCCGTGGGATCCTGCGCCCACACAACCGCCGCAGCGCTCAAATAGATGCAGAACAAAGCCATAATTCCCAGCTTCGTGAAAGACGGTCTCATAGACTGATCCTTTCGCGCACCCCTGGTTGATTTTTGAACCATGCATGAGTGGAATTTGCCGGCCATTGCGAAAACACTTCGGCCCATGTTCGAGGCAAGATCAACGAGTTGTAAATTTACCCCGGGCAACCTTACACCACTCGACTGAATCTATCGTTGAGGTAGCTTTTAGAACAGGTTCCCCGAGTATGTCAAGTCAAGTTGTTTCGATTTAATCCAGAGCTTTTTCAGATACTTCGTACCGCAAGGATCAGTACTTGCCGGCTTCCGTCGCTCCGGCGCCAAGATTTTCACACTTCAATCGAGGTGACATTCGTATCGGGTAAGAAAGGAACATCTTTAACGGACGGAGGGTATCTGCGGCACACGGAATACACTCTATCTAGCCTAAACGCAAGAGCTTGGCTTCAGTAATGGCGGGAATCGCGCGGATCGGCCCAAGGACCGAGGCTGACACTTCGCCGTCTACGCGAACAAGGGAAACGGCGTCGGCCCCGCTCTGGGCTTCGCGCCGGCCGAGCGCGAAGGTAGCGATATTCACTCCGAGCTTTCCAAGTGTGCTTCCGATCTGGCCAATGACGCCAGGTTCATCGCGGTTCCTCAGATAAAGAATGGTGCCTTCCAGTTGCGCCTCCAGCGGAATACCTTCGATCTGGAGAACGCGGGGCGAACCATCATGCAGTACGGTGCCTTCAGCGGTAAATCCTGCTGCTGATCCGGTTTTTTCCGGCAGAGCGGAGACTTCCAGAGTGTTTGGGAAGCCATGCTCGCGCCTGCGAGTCTGTTCTTCCACGGTCAAGCCTCTTGCCGCAGCCACTGCCGGCGCATTAACGACGTTCACCTTTTCGTCCAGGACGGCATTCAGCACGCCCGCCAGGACCGCGCTGCGCAGTAGATGCGTGCCCACCTCGGCCACCTCGCCCGCATACCGGATGCGAATCCGCGCCGGCCTTGACGCCGCGGCCTGAGAAACCAGCGAGCCGAGCCGCTCTGCCAATTCCAGGTACGGTCGCACACGCCGGTATTGGTCCGCTGATAGTGCCGGCAGGTTCACGGCGTTACGAATAATCCCCTCGGCCAGGTAATCCCTGATCTGCAACGCCACCTGTGTACCCAGTTCTTCCTGCGCCTCGGCCGTGGAACCCGCGACATGCGGCGTGGTGATCACGTTCGGAAGCCCGATCAGCGGGCAATTTTTCGGCGGCTCTTCCGCAAAGACGTCGAGGGCGGCTCCGGCGACGTGTCCGCTCTTGATCGCCGACGCCAGGTCCGCTTCGTTGATGAGCTCCCCGCGGGCGGCATTGACGATGCGAACGCCCTTCTTCATTTTCGCAATGGACGCCGCGTTAATCATCTCCCGCGTTTGCACGCTTACGGCCGTGTGCAGCGAGATAAAGTCGCATTCCGCCAGAAGTTGATCGAGCGGTACCAGTTCCACGGACAGTTCCCGTGCTGCCGCTTCGCTGATGAAGGGATCAAACGCAACCACGCGCATATCAAATGCTTCCGCCCGGGATGCCACTTCGCTGCCGATCCGGCCGAGGCCGATGAGACCCAGCGTTTTGCCGCGGACCTCGGCGCCCGACGACGATTTTTCCCAGCGGCCCTCGCGCATACCCGCATCAAATCTTGGAAGCTGCCGGACAAGTGCCAGCAACAACGCAAAGGTATGTTCGGCGACGCTAACGGAACTCCCGCCTGGTGTGCTCATGACCAGCACGCCGCGCTTGGTGGCCGCTTCCAGATCAATATTGTCCACGCCCACACCCGCGCGGCCCACCGCGCGTAATTTTTTCGCCTGGTCCAGCAATTCCGCAGTGACTTTCGTCGCGCTACGCACGATCAGAGCGTCCGCATCGGCAATCTCTTTCTTCAGCGTATCATTCGTCGTCAGCACGACGTTCCAGCCTGGCTGCTCCTTCAGCAGTTGCACGCCCCTTTCGCTGATCTTGTCAGCTACGATGACTTTCATGAGCCCCGTCGTCTCCTCTGGGCGGGTTTGTTCCGCGCAGTATAAGAGATCAAAAGTAGCGAGCCGCTCGCGCT
Source organism: Candidatus Acidiferrales bacterium (assembly GCA_035603095.1). Lineage (GTDB taxonomy): Bacteria > Acidobacteriota > Terriglobia > Acidiferrales > UBA7541 > Acidiferrum. The sequence continues at coordinate 1,078 of DATNLB010000025.1, read as the reverse complement.
CTGTCAAATAAGTACCGCGGGACGATGTGGCCGCTGCGCCGCGTCATTCTTGCCTGTCCCCTTTCCTGGTCTGCTATATTCAAAGAAGCGAGGAGCTGAAGATGAGTTTTGCCGAAAAAATTCAGAAGGACCTGGTCGACGCCATGCGCTCCAAGGACGAACTGCGCCTCAGCGTCCTGCGGGGAATCAAGGCGGCCATCAAGCACAAGGAAGTCGAAAAGATTCGCGTACTCGACGAGCCGGAGTCCATTCAGATCCTGCAAACGCTCGTAAAACAGCGCAAGGAATCGATCGAGCAGTTCACCAAGGGCAACCGCCCCGAACTCGCCGAAAAGGAAACCAAAGAGCTCGCCATCATCGAATCTTATCTCCCTGCCGGCGCCAGCGCGGCCGAAATGGACGCCGCGATTGCCAAGGCGATCTCCGAATCCGGCGCGAATTCCATCAAGCAGATGGGCGCGGTCGTGAAGGCTGCCAAATCGGCGCTGGAAGGCAAGACCGTTGACGGCAAAGCGCTCAGCGATCGCGTGCGCGACCGCCTCTCGAAACTGGGCTGAGAATTCGCTTCCCTCATTTGCATGCCGCTCCCGGAAACCATCGCGATGCGCTTCACGGAAGATGACGCAGGCTACGTGACCGTGCGTCCGGTCGTGAAGCAAACGTTTCGCCTTCCCGAACTTGCGGATATGGTCGTGAGCGTCACGGGCAAGAATGCCGTACGTGTGCAGCAAATTTTCCGCGCCGGCACGGTCGTCTATAACGGTTATCGCTACTGGTGGGACGGTTTCACTTCCAAAGAGGATGAAATTACGGGACTTCTTGCCCTTTTTCCGGACGACGATCCCACGCGTCTCTTCGACCCTGCCAAAGTAACCGCAGTCTCTCTTGAAATCGGCGGCGGCACGCAGCGTTCTCTGATTGGTGTCGCGCGCGGCGAGGCTTTAACGAAGCGCCTGTTCCACAAACGAAGTCCCTGGGAAATCCTGCTCAAAGCAGCGCAGGATTCAACTCCGCGCTACGAGAAGTACTCCCACGCAGAGCGCGCCGATGTCTATCGCGTCCACCTTCCTTTCGAGAC
>DATNLB010000028.1:0-3305 GCA_035603095.1 Candidatus Acidiferrales bacterium | reverse complement strand
GATGCGCTGAAGATTTTCAAGAAGGCCATCGAGAACGTGAAGCCTTTGCTGGAAGTCAAAACCCGGCGCGTCGGCGGCGCGAACTACCAGGTTCCGGTGGAAGTAAATCCGTTCCGCAGGCAATCGCTGGCGATTCGCTGGCTACTGCAGTATTCGCGGGAGCGCGCGGGCAAGACCATGGTGGACAAGCTCGCGGATGAGTTGATCGATGCGGCGAATGCGCGCGGCGGGGCGATGAAGAAGAAGGAAGACGTGCACCGCATGGCGGAAGCGAACAAGGCATTCGCGCATTATCGCTGGTAAGAGCGAATTTCTGAGCAAAGGGACTTGAAAAGATAAAATGGCCCGGGTATTCAAACTCGAAGACACGCGCAACATCGGGATCATGGCGCACATCGACGCCGGAAAAACGACGTCGACGGAGCGCATCCTGTTCTATACGGGTGTGACCTACAAGATCGGTTCAGTGGATGAAGGCACGGCCACCATGGACTGGATGGAGCAGGAGCGCGAGCGCGGCATCACGATTACGAGCGCGGCGACGACTGCTGCCTGGGATCGTTTCAATAAGAAGTATCGCGTCAATATTATTGATACGCCCGGCCACGTGGACTTCACCGTGGAAGTGGAGCGTTCGCTGCGCGTTTTGGACGGCGCGGTGTGCGTTTTCGACTCCGTGGCCGGTGTCCAGCCGCAATCGGAAACCGTATGGCGCCAGGCGGACAAGTACCGCGTTCCCCGCATCTGTTTTGTGAACAAGATGGACCGCATGGGCGCGGATTTTGACCATGTGATTCGCACCATTCGCCAGCGCCTGGGAGCCCACCCCGTACCTCTGCAATTTCCCCTCGGACGGGAAGATAATTTCATCGGCATCATCGATTTCCTCGAGGAAAAGGTCATTGTTTGGCTGGAGGAAACGCTGGGAGCGAAGTTCGAAACTTTTCCGGTCGAGAAGCTCTGGGAGAAAGCGTTCGTGGATTCGCGGCCGGATGTTGCCGGCGCTTTGAAAGGTTCGGCGATCGACAAGAAATTTTACGACGACCATCGCAAGAAAGTCATTGAGTACATCGCCGAGCATGACGACGAAGTGATCGACAAGTATTTGAACGAAGTGCCGCTGACGGTGGAAGAGATGCGCAAGTCGATCCGCAAATCGACGCTGGCGCTGAAAATCGTGCCGGTGCTGGCAGGCTCCGCGTTCAAGAACAAGGGGATTCAACCGCTGCTCGATGCCGTTGTCGATTATCTGCCGTCCCCGGTGGATGTTCCTCCAGTGGAGGGCGTGAACCCGGAAAATGACGAAAGCGAGTTGCGTTTGGCCCGGGACGATCAGCCCTTTGCGGCCCTGGCGTTCAAGATCATGTCCGACCCGTTCGTCGGGCATGTGACGTACATCCGCGTGTATTCCGGCGTGCTGAAGTCCGGGAGTTACGTATTGAACTCCGGCAAGGGCTCGCGCGAGCGCATCAGCCGTTTGCTGCAGATGCACGCGAACAAGCGCGAAGAGATTGATGAGATTTATGCGGGCGATATTTGCGCCTGCGTGGGTCTGAAGAGCGTCAATACCGGCGACACGCTGTGCGACGAAAGCAAACCGATCATTCTCGAAAATATCGATTTCCCCACACCGGTTATTTCCGTGGCCATCGAGCCAAAGACGAAAGCGGACCAGGACAAACTGGGTGTGGCGATGCAGCGTCTGGCGCAGGAAGATCCCACGTTCCGCGTTTCCACGGAACCGGATACCGGGCAAACGCTGATCTCCGGGATGGGCGAATTGCACCTGGAAATTATCGTGGACCGCATGCTGCGCGAATATAACGTGCAAGCCAACGTGGGCCGCCCCCAGGTGGCGTACCGCGAAACGATTCGCAAAAAGGCCACCGCGGAAGGCAAATACATCAAGCAGACCGGCGGACGCGGCCAATACGGGCATTGCGAAATTGAGCTGCACCCGCTCCCCAGCTCCAGCCACGAGAACATGAAAGAACTGTCCACGGACGATCTGGACGCCCTGGCCAAGCAAATCGTGGGCGGGCCGGCTGGGAAGTGGAAGTTCGACAAAGAGCACCGGTTCCTGTTCATCGACAAGATCGTCGGCGGCTCGATTCCGCGCGAGTTCATCGCCCCGATCGAAGCGGGCATTCGCGAAGCATTGGATAACGGCATTCTGGCGGGATTCACGATGGTGGACGTCGCCGCGGTTCTAATCGACGGCAGTTCGCACGACGTGGACAGCTCGGAAATGGCGTTCAAGATCGCGGGCTCCATGGCGTTCAAGGAAGCCTGCCACAGGGCCTCGCCGGTTCTTCTCGAGCCGATTATGAAAGTGGAAGTCGTGGTTCCGGAAGAGTACATGCCGCAAGTGTTCGGTGACTTGAATGCGCGGCGTTCGGCGATTCAGGGCACGGAAAACCGCGCGGGCAGCAACGTCATTCGAGTGGAAGTGCCGCTCTCGCAGATGTTCGGTTACGCCACGGATTTGCGCAGCCGCACGCAGGGCCGCGCCACGTTCACCATGCATTTTTCACATTATGCCGAAGCGCCGGCTTCGATCGCTCAGGAAGTGATCGAGAAGGCGACCGGCAAGGCGGCCAGATAAATCAGGATTTTGCAGTCAAAGTTTGTAAGAAAGTTTTGTAGCAAGGCTATTTGAAAGACTTCGACTGAGGAGCAGAGGACGAAATGGCGAAGGAGAAATTCGAGCGCAACAAACCGCACGTGAACATTGGAACCATCGGTCACATTGACCATGGTAAAACGACGTTAACGGCGGCGATTACCAAAGTGCTCTCAAAGCACAATCCGAAGGTACAGTTCCGCGCGTTCGATTCGATCGACAACGCTCCGGAAGAGCGCGAGCGCGGAATCACCATCGCGGTTTCGCACGTGGAGTACGAAACGGCGAACCGGCACTACGCGCACATGGATTGCCCGGGGCACGCGGACTACATCAAGAACATGATCACCGGAGCCGCGCAGATGGACGGCGCGATTTTGGTCGTGGCTGCGACGGATGGACCGATGCCGCAAACGCGCGAGCACATTCTGCTGGCGCGCCAGGTTGGCGTTCCGGCCATCGTCGTATTTCTGAATAAGTGCGACATGGTGGAAGACGCGGAGCTGCTGGAACTCGTCGAGCTCGAAGTACGCGAACTGCTGAAGAGCTACCAATTTCCCGGGGATTCCATTGCCGTGATCAAAGGATCGGCGCTGCAGGCGCTGAACGGCGACGCCAAGTGGGAAAAGACCATCGATGAGTTGATGGATGCGGTGGACAAGAACGTGCCATTGCCGGTGCG
>DATNLB010000512.1:0-3001 GCA_035603095.1 Candidatus Acidiferrales bacterium | reverse complement strand
CCAGCCGTTCTACTACTTCGGCGCGAATGGCAAGTCAAACGACGGACCTCTCCCGACCGATCGTCCGAACACGTTCAAAGGCTACGTGTATTATCAGCTGCCTTGGGGGAAGGGGCAGACCACGACCTTCGGTCTATTCCAGGCCGCTTACCAGGGCAGCCCGATGAGCTCATACATTGACTTGGCCGCCATGCCGTTCGGTGCTTTGGTTGCCGAAGCCACCTATATCTATGGCCGCGGCAAGTGGGTAAACGTGACCAGTGACCCGGTGACAGGGAAGATCACTGTAGGCGCCCCCTATGACCGGCGCACACCATGGTTCACCCAGTCCGATATCAACCTCGGACATAGGATCAAGGTGGGCGAGGGCAAGTCCATCGCCTTTGAAGCGAGCGCCTTCAACGTGCTCAACCAGCGCGCCATCACCGCCTACTACGGAGGCTTTAACTCGGTGAATTTCCAGACCCCCGTGGTACCAGGTGTACCGGGCGTAGGCACCAACCTCTTCTCTAGTGGTGCGCTTTTATACAAAACACTCGAGACCGGGTACGATCCGAACGCGTGGTTCGGCGGTGCGGTCCTTCCCCCCACTTGCGTACCAGTTAAAGCTTGCACCATTTCGCCGGTGATTAAGAGCTCATGGTACGGACAGCCGTTCCTCCACCAGAACGCGCGCAGCATCCGCTTCGCGCTGCGCTACACGTTCTAAGCTAAACCAAAAAGGTATCCACCGAGGGAGCCGGTTTTCCGGCTCCCTCTTTTTTTGTTTCGATGAGGCCGACAACCTTGCGGAGAAAGCCTGCCGGGCAGGCTTGGCGCGAGACCTCAAGGTTTTGGAGGTGGAAGCGTTGCACTGCGAATAGCCATTGGGCCGTACGCCTCTGGCCGATGCCACGGCCTGCGCGCACGAATTCACAATGGGCTAGAACACTTCCGCAAGTTGCTTGAGCGGCACCACGGCCGTCTTGCCATAGTGCTCGCCTTCAAGAATGCGCACCTGGCAGCGCGAATCCGGTTGCCGAATCTCCAGGATTCTCACGGGAGTCCCGTCGGGCACCATGAGAAGTTTTTGCGACGCAATCAAAAGAGACAGCCCCACGTCGTCGCTCGCCGCTTCCAACTTTTCTCTCTCCTCGGCAGCTTCTTCATCGGCGGACACCAGAGCGAAAGAAAGTTTGCCATCAGCGCAGAGTCTTGCGCGCCGGCCTACCCAGGAAGATGGCGCCGGAGGCATCGCTGGCGACGGCGGCGCTGTGTGCTCCAGCTTGCCGATGAACCTGTAACCGCGCTTCGGCAGGGTTTCGACGAAACGTGGCTTCTTCTTGCCGTCGCCTAAAGCCACGCGCAACTTCTTGATGGCCGTGTTGAGGCTGTGCTCGAAGTCCACAAATGTGTCTCCCGGCCAAAGCCTCTTTTCGAACTCTTGGCGTGTGACGACTTCGCCCGGCCTCTCCAGCAGCATGGCAAGCGCTTGAAACGGCAGAACTTGCAGCTTGATCTTGCGGCCTGCTCTGTAAACTTCTCCCGCGCGAAGATCCACCTCGAATTCATCAAACCGTACGACACAAGAGGATCGGCCGGGAGAGGACATGGATTCTCTTCTTCCTGCGGTGACTATAACACTGTCCGGAAAAATCGCGATAGGAGCAGCGGCTCTCGATTAAGTCCCGTATTTCCGTGGTGTTCGTTGTTCATTTACAGTCGCTTTTCAGTTCATCCGCAGTGCATTGCGCTTCATTGAGGAATGCGCGAAAGTGCCCCGCATGCTAAGGCGCTAAGCGGTTGATACGAGCCAGGCCAAAGACAAGTCAGCTTGGACGGCGCCAGCAAAGAAGAAAGAGGAGGGTCCCATGAAAAAGCAATCTTTTCTGATAGCAGGTTTGCTGGTCCTCAGCAGCATGGCGGCGGCTCAAGTTGCGCGAGCGCAGGAGACCATGATGGTGGACATTCCCTTTGCCTTCGTGGCGGGCAGCGCTACGCTTCCGGCCGGCGAGTATCGCGTTCAGAAATTGAATGGAAATTCAGCGGTGCTGTTGATTCACTGCTGGGACACGCGCGCCGCAGCTTTGGTGATCACCAACGCGGCCCAGGCAAAAGAGCCGCAAACCGAATCGAAGTTGGTCTTTAACCGCTACGGCAATCGCTACTTCCTCTCGCAGGTCTGGAAGGAAGGATCCATCCGCGGAAGACAGCTCCCGACATCGCCGCGAGAAAAAGAAATGCCGCAATTGGCTCGCAACGAGACGAAAGGCGAAGTTACGCTGGTTGCCCGCCTGGCCCCCGTCAAGCCGTGACGTGACTCCAGCCCCAATGGCAATCCAGCGGACCGGAAGCCGGAGCCCTCAGCTCCGGCTTCCTTTGTATTTTTCGCATCTATTTTTTCAGGGCCCCTCCGCCGAGCGCTATGACCCATGAATGCCCGCAGTCCTCTTCCTCTTACCTGGAAGGGCGCCCGACCTGATCCCATCGAATCCTCTTCTACGAATAAACACTGCGAATATTCCCCGCTTGTCAGCACTAACCATACTGCATAAACTCCACTCGGAGTGCTCAATCCAATCTGATTAGACCAGTGGCATGAGCGAAGAAGATTTCCAGCACGGTGGCGATCGCTTCCCGCCGACGCGCCGGTCGGTGATCGAGGCGGCGCGCAGTATTGATGCCGAGGAGCGGGATCGCGCGCTGGCGGCGCTGTGCGCGGCCTACTGGAAGCCCGTCTATAAATACGTGCGCTGGCGATGGAACCGGCCCGCCGACGTGGCGCAGGATCTCACGCAGGGATTCTTCATGGAACTTCTGGAACGCGAATTGCTCGAAAAGTTCGATGCCAAGAAAAGCCGGCTGCGAACCTACCTGCGCATTTGCGTGGACAGCTTTGTTTCGAATGAAGACAAGGCCGGGAGGCGGCAGAAGCGCGGCGGAAATGTACTCCACGTTGCGCTCGATTTTGCTGCCGCGGAAGAGGAGCTTGGCGCGACAGCAATGGACCCGGCTTTGATTC
>DATNLB010000158.1:0-3736 GCA_035603095.1 Candidatus Acidiferrales bacterium | reverse complement strand
GGCGCCTAGCCGTCCGCGCTGTCAAGGCCTCGGTGTTTGCGTTCATCGGAGCGAAGCACGGAACCCTGACAGGAGAAGCGGGCGGACTAGGCGCAGGGTTTTGGCAGGAAGGGCAAAGCAGCACGAGTGAAATGCTTATTTTTGGTGGAATGTGGGTCGAATTACGCCAGTACATGTGGCGTTCGTTTGTGCGGGCTACGAGCGCGAGAATCTGAGAAGGGGTTCGAGAGTTCCCTGGTCGGCGGCGCGCAGGGCGTTGAGATACGCCTCCCGTGGCTCTCCGGGGGCAACGATGTCCTTGCTTCCCCACGAGAAAACGGGGCACCCGCTTTTCGCCGCGAGGATGTCGGCGATCAGGCGCGCGTGCCTTCCGTTCCCGTTTGGAAATGCATGAATCACCACTAGCTCATAATGAAAGCGGACGGCGCACTCGTCCACCTCGTACGTATGGTTCTTCAGCCAGTACGCGGCATTGCCAAGCAGCTGCGCGAGCCTCTCTCGAATTTCAGGGACAGGGACGCCGAGGTTTTTCTCCGTCTTGCGACACGTGCCCGCCCACTTCCAGGTCTGGTCGAACATGCGGCGGTGGAGTTCCCGAACATAGTCTTCGCGGGCGGGTTCTAAGCGTGTTAGCCGGCGATCTGCGAGTGCCCATTGGCGGGCTCGCAGGATGTTGTCGCGCTCCCATTCGTTCAGCTCTTCGCGCGTGGCCAGATTGGGAATGAGTTCGGCCTGCTCCTCGGGACTGAGTGCAGTATTGGCCACGGGAATCGGATCGTGAGGCATGTAGCGTTCTTCTTAGCGCTTCTTCAATATCCGTTTGGTCTCGAGCTCGATTTTGTCCTGGATTCCATTGGTAGCCTGGTCCTCAAGCGCCATGGTGTGCTCGACCGCTCGCACATCGCTTTCGGCTTTTTTCCGGGCGCGGTTTTCAGCCAGCTTTTTGAGCGACCCGGCCTTAGGCACGATCGCATACACGAGTTCGCAGTCCATTGCTTCGGCATAGTGCCGCAGAGTTTGAAGCGTAATTCGGTCCGCAGCCTCGGATTTTTCGAACGAAGCTACTGTTTGAGGAGTCTTTCGTATCTTGCGGGCGATTTCGCGGATGGTGATTCCGAGGGCTTCCCGAACCGCGCGCAACCAGCCGCGCTGCGGCCGGCTGACGGAGTGCGATCCCACAAATGGTTCGAGGCTTCGGTCGAGTTGATTGATGCGCAATTCACGGAACTCGGGGTTCATGGAGCAACCTCCACGAACGAGTATAGCCTGTTTGTTGTCAATAAAAAACAGCGTATATACTGTTCATTATGGGGAAAAGAGAGCATATAACCTGGCTGTGCTTCCGATCCTTCCTCGCAAACTAGATGCTACAGGCCATGTGTCATTCGGGTCATTCTTCTCTTTAGGGGGTCGGAGCTTCGATCAAACGGGCAATGAAAACGTGAGAACTATGCAGGTTATGCCGATCCAGTGGCTGGCCAGTATCCATACTGAAGACAAGGTCGTCAGGTCGAGTACTGGATGATCGTAATTTCCCCAAAGTGCTGCACGCCTCCTCGGCAAGAGGAACGATTCGGGCACTCCTTTGCGACTTAGGCGTATCGAAGTGACCGTCATACACGGTTTCCGCAACTCGAAGTGTATGACGGCATAGATCGACATACTTCCATTGCAGAGCGAGAATCTCTCCAATTCTGAGGCCCGTGAGAACCAACACCGTCGCAATCGAGCGAGCAGGCTCTTTTAGTCGATCCCGCACTTGCAGAAATTGGTCGGGCGTTAGGATCACTTTGGAACACTGCTTTATTGGACGGCGCGGAAGTTTGGTTTTTAGAGCAGGATTGTGGGTGATGTAACCCCATTCTTCGGCAGATGACAACGTCCGTCCCAAAACACCGCGAATGTGTTTGACAGTCTTCCATGCTAGGCCTGCACTGAACTTCGTCGCAAGGAAAGTCTGAATCCATTCGCGCTTGATGTCGGAAAGGCTAGTCTTGCCGAATACGGGCACGAGGTGCACATCGAGAATATATCGATAGTGTTTCTGCGTCGCGTACTTCAGAGTGGGCAGCACCACCGGTATCCAATCCTGTGCGATGAAATCAGCGTAGCATCGCTTGGACTGGGGCCGATAAGAGCGGATCTTTTCGGACTCTGATAGAAGTGGGCTCTCGCTCCTGCGCGATGGACGCTCTATTTGGTGTCGCCATCACAAAGCCATCGTTTCGTTAGAAATTAGCTAACGAAATTATATAGCCTTTTCCTTTCGTTAGCTAGAGAGGGCCAACCCTTGCACTGTTTTCAGGTGCTCTTGAATACTGTCCTGATCAGGCAAGCGGCTGTTCATTGCTATAAGCTCCGCGGAAGATCTTATCCGAGGAACGAAGCGATCAAACGGCCGATTTTGCGACCATCAATATGGGTCCGATTTGAGTCCGATTGCTGCCGAATACGGGTCCATATCAGCATGTTCGACGCAGAACAAAGCCAAACGGGCCAATAAGATAGTGTTTCTACTGCTTATTCGGGACCAGGAGGTCGATGGTTCAAATCCATTCGCCCGACCAATTATTACCTATGTCTCAGGCCGCTCATTCACAATCAGCGACCTACACAGATATGAATCCTTCAAGCTTGCCCACGGATTTCTTCTTAGTCGTCATTGTTCGCGCTACTGGGCTGCCTTGGCGCCGTCGACGAGGTAGGACGCACCCGTGATAAATGACGCCTTGTCGGGAAAGAGGAAGGCGACGGTCTGAGCCATCTCTCTTCGGGCCGCTCTACACGGTGGTAAGATTTTTTCGCTGCGGATCAGTGGCACTAAACGTGAACAGGATCTTGCCGGTGCGATGCGATTTCAAAGATTGCTTGAACGCTTCCTTGAACTGGTCGAGCCGGTACACGTGCTCCACTGCGGCGGAGAGCGATCCGTCAGCTACGAGGTCGCGCAGCTTCTGGTAAATCTCCTCGATCTCCGGACCAAGAGCCGGTTGGGAGACCGTGTTGAGTTCGATGACATCGGAAGGTTCGCCGTGAGCCATGAGTTGCAACTGCCGCATAAGAAAACTCCCTTCGTTCGAAACAGTTGTTAGGACTCGTTATGAGGGCCTACGAAACTCTGCAGCAGACGTAGCTGCATTGAGACTAAGGTCATCGGAGGTCAGCGGCCCGCCGCTCTGCTGATGGTTATAGTGATGTTCATAAACTACGCGCGACCCGCTCCATTTCCGGAGAGTGCACCAACTCAGAGTGCAGGTTCTGCCGGACACCCCGACCAACTCCAGTGTCCACGCCGAATGCCTCTCGTCTGTAGCATCTCCTGGAATCGCGGTCTGTCGAATGGATATCAACACACCACCGACTTCGGCCATCACGTGAAGCGGAACCAGGAAGTTAGCAAGAAGTGAGCGTACTCTCGCCTTTCCACGAATCGGTTCTTCCGCGGTTTCGCTGCTTACCTCGACATCGTCGGCATAAAAGGCGTCGAAGATCTCAAGATACTCCTCGAAGCTCTTGCTGATGTGGGCCTGGACGATGGCCGCATTTAGCGTGCGTTCCCGGGTCTGGGAACTTATAAATGGATCGATATCGATGCGATCGGCGGAGACGAAGCTAGGTTGGTCGGCCATTGAAGTTCCTCCAAGTAAGAATCCGGTCGATGCGCGCACCACCGCTACCAAGCTGTCTGAACGGCCGGTTTACATCAGCACCCCTTTCGATGAACGATGAGACCGGT
>DATNLB010000058.1:0-7968 GCA_035603095.1 Candidatus Acidiferrales bacterium | reverse complement strand
AAGCGATGGTACATAAGATACATTTTGAGGTGTAAACCAGTCTCCTAGTACCACAACTTCTCTAAATTATGTCTCCTAAATAACACAAAACAAATATGTTATATAAGACTCGATTTTCGCCCCAGTTTTCGCCCTTTTTTCCCTGTACCAGCTGTTGAAAACCTGTCCTTTCGTACAGGCCTTCCCGGTCTTCATGGTAGTCACTGCCCTGTACCCCTACGTTTCATGGCATGCCGTATCCGCTTGGTTTCAGGGCCTTTGATCCACTTCCTTCCGGCTGCATGGCCCTGCTGGGCAAGCGTGTCAAGTTTCCTCCGATGTTCCGTACGCCTGCAGGCGGGCAGGCTTTGATGCTTGGAACGGCCCACAAATGCAAATAGTTGCCAACCGTTCTTGCCAGGTTAACGAAGATCCATGGATTTGGCGATCGACAGGAAGACTTCGGGCTGGGTTACTGCGGCTTCAACGGACAAAAGAGGGCTGTTTTCAGGAAGTGCTTGCGGCAGGCTCTCTAATTTCCCTTTAGAGCGTAGCCCACGTCAAAGGGCAGCTTGCCATCCACGCGGAGGACTTTCACCGAACTGTTGATGGAATAAACGTCGAGAATTCCTACTGCCCCTGGCGTGGAGTCCACCACTCGCAGCAACTCCTCGTCGCTGCCCGCGATCTTTACCGCCACGCGGGACTCGTTCAGTTTCGCAATCGCCGCCTTGGGGTCGCCGCTGGGGTCACCGAAAAGTTTTTGCACCGCCACGCGCATCTCAGGAGACTCGGGATTCTTGATTACGAGAGTGAAACTCTTTCCGTCCGGCCAGGCCTTCTGGATGCCCTTGCACAGTTTGATGAGGTCGGCCAGCGGGACGTCCGATAGCTTGCTCCCCGCGGAAATGACCACCGCCAAATTCTTGATCGCTGCAACGGTCGAACCGCCGGGCATCGAAGCAATATATAAGAGGGCCGTGATTCGCAGCCATTTCCCGCGGGCGCTCTGCTTCATAACTCCCACGCTCACTTTCAGGCAGGTCACCAACAGTATGTTCACTCGTCGTCGGGCGGAGCAAGTACCGGTTTTTCGCCCTGTGTCCAACTGTGCGCCTCCTCGTTTTTGTCGTCAATCGGTTAGCCCCTTCTTTATGATCACGCACACCTGTACTAAAGGCCAGTATCCCCGCGTCCGTACTCCGCGCTACGTTCTCAATCAGGGCTCATTCTGTTCCTTTGGGAAACGGAGACTGTTTCGCCATGAAACGTTTCGCGGCGCGCAATTTTCTTCTGATTTTCACTTGGCTCTTTGCCACCAGTGCTTTGGCGCAAGCTCCCCCCTCTCACGTCGCAGAAACAGCAAATCGCGCGGCCAGGAAGTCCCCGCCCGTGACCTCCGTTACGCAACACCTCTTTGGCGCCATCCCTCTCTCCACGCAATCCAGAGAGACCCGCAAATTCATCGAACTGGCATGGGATAAATACGAAAACTCAATGTATGACGACGCAATCGTGAATGCCCGTCATGCCACGGAAAAGGACCCGCAATCGGCCCTGAGTTATGCGCTGCTTTCCTTCGCGGCCCGGCGCGGTGTTCCCAACTCGACGGCGCTAGCGAAAGCCAAATCTCTTCTCCCTCGTACCACCTCTGACGAACAACTCCTTGTCCGCTGGATGACCAGCATTCAGGAGCGCGACCTTCTTCCCGCGATCATGAACATGAACGACCTCCTGAAGCACTACCCTAGGGACAAGCATGTCCTTTACCTGACGGCGGAATGGCTGTATCTCCAGCAGGACTACGATCGGGCCCGAAAGATGATGGAGACGGCTCTGCAAATCGATCCAAATTTTCCGGCGGTCTTGAACAGACTCGGCTATGTGTACGCCGAAGCCGGCGAGATCGCAAACGCCGTCGCCTCCATGAAACGATACGCGGAAGTGGAACCAGGATCCCCTAATCCCGAGGACTCGCTCGGCGAGGTCCTGCGAGCCTCGGGTGATGATCGCGGTTCCCTGGAGCACTACAGTGCGGCTTTGCAGATCGATCCCACATACTTCGCCTCCCAGATCGGACTGGGAGACACCCTAACTCTGATGGGCGATTTCAGTAGCGCAAAAAAAGAATACGACCGCGCTTTCCAAATCGCGGAGAATCCGCGCGACGAACTCAACGCCAAATATCAGAAAGCACTTGTTTATTTCTGGGAAGGAAACGCCGCCGAGGGCCGCAAGGAGCTTGCCGCTCTCTCCGAACAAGCCGCTGACAAAAAAGAACCCAACATGCAATTTGCCATCGCCTTGGGGCGCGCCATGCTTGCCGGCAATGCTCAGGATGAACTCGAGCAGCTCGGCGCTCTTGCTGCTTTCTTGGAACAGCCTCTGGCCGGCATGAGCGAATCGGACCGCGGGATCGCTCGCGCCACGGTTCTCCGCGAACGCGTGCGAGTGGCCACGCTTAACGGCCTCTCGGACCTTGCGGCCAGCACGATTTCTAAACTCGAAGACCTTGCGACCTCCTCCCGCGATCTTGTCGTCGAAAATGCCTATGAGTCCGCACGCGGCTTTGCTCTTTTTCAGCAAGGTGATTATCCAAGCGCCGCCGACGAACTGACCACGGATTCCCGCTCGCCGCTAGCGCTCCAGCAACTTGCCATCACCCAGGAAAAATTGGGGAAACCCGACGCCGCGCAATCGACCCGCACGCTCCTGAAGTACCAGCGGGGACCGGCCGTCGAGTGGTTTTTGGTTACGCACCCAGACACCGGCAGTTCTCACTAGGGTTTACTCAAAGCAATTGCAATCTGCTTCCGCCAGGTTCCGTCCATACGACCCCACGCTAATTTCTCTCGATGTTGAGCTACGCCTTCTTCACCAGCCGCGTGATCCACACCAGAATCACCGCGCCGACAAAGGCAACGATGATCGAGCCAATTATGCCTCCGCCTGGCCAAATGCCGAGCATTCCAAATAGCCAGCCACCAACGATGCCGCCGAGAATACCAAGGATGATGTCCACCAGCACGCCGTACCCGCCGCCCTTCATCACTTGTCCGGCGAGCCAGCCGGCAATCAGCCCAACCACAATCCAGTAAATCATAGTCGCCTCCTCTTTTTCTCTTGCGTTGTTAAGGATAGAGACCCTGCTTGCGTACCTTTTAGAACGCGCCCCTGCCAAATGTCAACCGCACGCCGGTCGAGAGAAGCAAATCATTCTTCTTCAAGCCCGGCAGTGGATCGCTAAGGAAACGGTCGCTGAAGGTGATTTGCCAGCTCAGCCAGTTTTTCAACTTTGTAGCCGCGCTGGTGTCAAACTGGTAGCGGTAGCTGCCCGTGGTGCGCAGGTTTGGATAGAACGCAAACCGCTCGCTTAGCGTCATCCGGCTACTCAGTTTTGTGTTCAGCTCTTCCCCAACCACGATTTCTCCGCTCTTGCGAGTCAGGCTGGCGGGCACCGTTGGCGGATTGGGCGAGAAGTATTCCTGTTCAAAGTCACCGCCCCCGAACAGATCGAACGTCGTTTTTTCCGTCTTGACCACGTGATACCCCAGGCCGCCACCCAGGACGTTGCGCAAATCGAGATGCTGGAAAGCGTCGTACTCGAAATCCGTAAACCCGAACACAAACCATTTTTCCCGCACGTTCAGATCTCCGCGGACGCCCCCGCGAATCGAATGCGCTGACGTGCTGCTAACGCCATTCACCGTACTTTTCGTGTAGATGGCGGCGGAATAAACCGTAATTTTGTCGCGCTCCGTGGCACGCACGGCTTTGCCGGCCAGCGAGTACGTCAACGAATCAGAATTTCCTCGCGTCAAACTAAGCCCGGTGTCCAGCATCCCGCTCCAGAAATCCAGCAAGTGAGGATGGCGCAAGCGCTCGACCTGCTGATCGTAGGCTTTCTGTTCGGCGTCGTTGCGCACGGCGGCCACTGCATCCTTGGAAGCCGTAACCGGTCCCGTCTCTTTCGTCGCAACATCGAATTTATTGTCCGCGGCGGTCACCGTCCCGACAATTGTCTGCCCATCCTTCAAAGCCAGGTGCAACGTCTGGGAAGACACCATGGCGCTCACGGCGTCCCATTGCACGTTCACTTCGCCCGCGAATTCCGTTTTGATGAGCAGTGTCTTGGCATCCGATTTGACGATCGTTCCTGTCAGCCGGTCTCCATTCTTGAGCGTTACCTGGTCCGCCATCACGCTCCCCGCGAAGAAACACAACATCCCTGCGACACATATGCTTCGGCGCACAATAGTTCTCCTCTGTTCAAATTTCAGTTACGCCAATGCGCTGGGCCTTTTTCGGGAAGGGGCAGGATCGCTTTTTCTTGCTGGCCACCCTGCGGAATCAGTCAAGCCTACTGAAACTATACTCTAAATCCAGTCCGTCAGGAACCATGCCGGACACGGGGATTTGCGCACTTTCCTTTTGCCCTTCCTGTATACTTTTTTCTTCCAGCTCCAGGGGAGAACAATGAGTTCACGCCGTAGTCTGTTCGTCTTGCTGCTCGTACTCGCTCTGATCGGCGCCGCGTGCTCGAGGACTCCGTCGCAGAAAGATTCCGCTTCTTCTCTCTCCCCATCCGGTGCTCGTCCTACCATCGTCTTCATGACCGACTTCGGCACGGCTAACGACGCCGTGGCCATTTGCAAGGCCGTTATCGCCGGCATCGCGCCCGCCGCGCGCGTCATGGACATCACCCATCAGGTGACACCTTATTCGATCGAGGAAGGTTCGCGCTTCCTAGAGGCGGTGTCCCCTTACTATCCCGCCGGAACGGTATTTGTGACAGTAGTCGACCCCGGAGTCGGCACGTCGCGCAAAGCGATCATCGTCAAATCAAAGAAAGCCCAGTTTTTTGTTCTTCCGGACAATGGCCTGATCACCCCTGTGATGGATCGCGACGGCCTGGATTCCGCGCGCGAGATCACCAATCCAAACTGGATGATTCAGTCCGCCATTTCTTCCACTTTTCATGGCCGCGATATCTTTTCTCCCGCAGCCGCGCACCTCGCGGCCGGATGGGACTACAATCTCGTCGGCCCCGAGGTTCCTCAACTCGTCCGCCTTACTCCAAAAACTTCCACCATCACCGACAAGGGCATCGCCGGCGACATCATCGGGCTCGACGATCCCTTCGGCTCCCTCGTCACGGATATTCCCGGAGATGAATTCAAGCAGCTCGGCTATAACCTCGGCGACAAACTCCGGATCGAAATCAACAGGAAATCGGTGACCCTCCCTTACGTGAAAACTTTCATGGATGTCCCTGTCGGCGATTTGCTTCTGTTTATCGATT
Source organism: Candidatus Acidiferrales bacterium (assembly GCA_035603095.1). Taxonomy (GTDB): domain Bacteria; phylum Acidobacteriota; class Terriglobia; order Acidiferrales; family UBA7541; genus Acidiferrum. The sequence continues at coordinate 2,687 of DATNLB010000058.1, read as the reverse complement.
CTCGCGGGCGCGTTAGCATCGCCGTCAACCAGGGCAACTACTCGAAGAAGTTCAACGTCGAGCCTCCCGGTACTATTTTCATTCCGCGCAAAGGCGCTCCTATCAAGGATAAGTAAGGCCTCCTTCATCAGCCGAGTCTCTGCTATCCTCCCACCATGGAAAACCGTTCCCTCGGCGATGTCGGTGGCACACCCGGCGGCCTCGGCCATTTCCTGATCGGCATCATCATGGCTTGCCTCGGAGGCTACTTCCTGGCCATTCAAGTCAGCGTTGTCGGTTCCTAGTGGAGTTTTTACGGGGCAAACACTTTCGGTATTACTCTGGTACCGATGCTCTTCGGCGTTGGCCTGCTCTTCTGGAACGGCCGTAGCCTTGCCGGTTGGGTCCTCGCCGCTGTCGGCGCAGTCTTCATCCTCGCGGGCGTGATCGCCAACATGCACATCTATTTTCGCCCCACGAGCCTTTTCAACACTCTCATCATGCTGATCCTGCTCGTCGGCGGACTTGGCCTCATCGGCCGCTCCCTGCGCCCGCACCCTCGTTCCTGACCGCCTTCCGCTGTCCATATCCGCCGCCGCGCGCAAGGTTCCAGGGAACTTATCCCTCTCCCTGCCGTATCACTCCTGTAAGTTCATCAAACAGAGTGTGCCTCCTCACAGGCATACGCCCGAAGGGGATAGCCGATGGAATCCTTTAATAGCCAGCTAAAGCAGGTCCTGCGCAGGCTCGGCCGTACCCCGATGTTCACGGCCATCACCCTCATCACGCTGGCCGCCGGCGTAGGGGGCAATACCGTGGTGTTCAGTGTCCTGGAAGGTGTCCTCCTCAAGCCCCTGCCCTATCCCAAACCCGATGAACTCATCGGCGTCTGGCATGCCGCACCCGGCATCCAGATCACAGACCTCGACATGTCTCCCTCCGACTACTTCATCTACCGCGAACAAAACCGCACCATGCAGGATATTGGCATGTACGCGGGTGACTCCGTAAGCGTGACAGGTGTCGCCGAACCCGAACAAGTCCCCGCACTGCGCGTCACTGACGGTACTCTCCCTCTCCTCGGCATTCCTCCCCTGCTGGGTCGCAGCTTCACCAAGCAAGACGACTCGCCGGGCGCTCCCGAAACCGTGATGCTCACCTACGGCTATTGGCGCCGCAAATTTGGCGGCGACGCCTCCGCGATCGGCCGCAACATCATCGTGGATGGCAAGAGCCGGCAAATCATCGGCATCCTGCCGCAGCGATTTCATTTCCTGGACCGTGATGATCCCGCCCTGATTACCCCGTTCCAGTTTGACCGCAGCAAAGCCAACCTAGGCAACTTCAGCTACGACGGTCTCGCCAGGCTTAAGCCCGGCGTCACCCTCGAGCAGGTCAACGCCGACGTTGCCCGCATGCTGCCCATCGTTATGAGGTCCTTTCCTGCCCCGCCGGGCTTCAGCAGCAAACTCTTCGAGGACGCCAGGATTGGCCCCAATGTCCGCCCGCTCAAGCGCGACGTCGTCGGCGACGTGGGCGGCGTCCTCTGGGTTTTGATGGGTTCGATTGGCATGGTCCTGCTGATCGCTTGCGCCAATGTCGCCAATTTGCTGCTCGTCCGGGTCGAAGGCCGCCGCCAGGAGCTGGCCGTACGCGCCGCCCTGGGCGCTACCCGTCGCCGCATCGCCGCCGATCTTCTGCTCGAAAGTGTCATTCTCGGATTGCTCGGTAGCACCGTCGGTTTGGGTCTCGCTTACGCCGCGTTGCGCTTCCTTGCCGCCATTGCTCCCGCGGGACTTCCTCGCGTTCGTGAAATCGGCATCGATGGGCCGGTCTTGCTCTTCACGCTTCTGATTTCACTTTTCGCCAGCATCCTGTTTGGTTCCCTTCCCATCTTCAAGTACGCCGGAGTGCGTCTCAGCACCGGTATCCGCCAGGGTGGCCGCGCTCTCAGCCAGAGCAGGGAGCAACATCGCGCACGCAGCGTGCTCGTCGTCGTGCAAGTCGCCCTCGCGCTCGTCTTATTAATCTGCTCCGGCCTGATGATTCGCACCTTCCGGGCCCTCACCAACGTCAACCCCGGATTCGTCGGGCCCGCCATGCTGCAAACCTTCCGCGTCTCGATTGTCAGTGCGCAGGCGAAAGAAGACGAAAAGGTCGTCCGGATGGAAGAGGAGATCTCGCACAGGCTCGCCGCGATTCCGGGAGTCACTTCCGTCGGAATCAGCTCCAAGCTCCCGATGACGGGCCAAGGATGGACCGATCCCGTCTTCCTCGAAGGCCGCACCTACGCCGAAGGCCAGCTTCCTCCGCTCCGCCGCTTCAAGTTCGTCTCGCCTGGATTTCTCGGCACTTTGGGCATGCCGCTGGTTGCCGGCCGTGAGCTCACTTGGAACGACACCTACAAGAAAATCCCCGTCGCCATGATCTCTGAAAACGCAGCTCGCGAACTTTGGAACGACCCTTCCGCCGCGCTCGGCAAACGTATCCGCGTCAGCACCAAAGACGACTGGCGTGAAATCATCGGTGTCGTCGGCGATGTGTACGATGATGGCGTCGCCAAACCCGCCACCACCTCCGTTTATTGGCCCCTGATGATGGATCATTTCGAAAGCGAAGATTCCTTTGCTTTCCGCGATGTGGCCTTCATCCTTCGCAGCTCCCGCACCGGCTCGGAAAGTTTCTTGAACGAAGTCCGCCAGGCAGTT
>DATNLB010000062.1:0-8000 GCA_035603095.1 Candidatus Acidiferrales bacterium | reverse complement strand
GTGGTGGGAGCGCGTGCTTTGAGCGGTCACCCGTTGCTGATACCCGCGGCGTTAAAGGCCGTGTTGCAGTGGAAATATGAGCCAACGCTGCTTAATGGGACGCCGGTGGCCGTCGAAATGGAAGTCACGGTTCATTTCAATTTAGGAATGTAGTTCCTGGTGCGCGGCTAGACGAAAGTGAAAGAGGGCTCCGGGTTGCAATTCAATTGAGCCAAACCGCGGAGCCGGTCAACCGAGAGCAGTTTGAATACGAGCAGAGAAGGAGAAGCACTATGCCAGTAGAACTTATGGATGCGATCGACGGAGCGAACGCAACAAGCGCTTCCGCCGATCGTCTGGTTGCACAGGATGATGGAGTTTTGGTTGCCGCCGCGAAAACCGGGGACGCTCGCGCATTTGAGCTGCTGGTCGAACGGCACGAGCGAAAGATTTTTTCATTGGCCCAGCGCATGACGCGTAATCGGGAGGACGCCGAAGACGTCGTGCAGCAGAGCTTTCAGAAAGCGTTCATTCATTTGGAGAAGTTTGAGGGAGAATCTTTATTCTCCACCTGGTTAACGCGGATTGCCATCAACGAGGCGCTTATGTTGTTGCGCAGAAAGCGTGGATCGCGTGAGGTGCCGATCGCGGAATCAAACACGGAGGACGAAAGCGCGTTGCCTCTGGATATACCGGACTTGGGCCCGAACCCTGAGGATAGTTGCTTGCAGCGAGAGCAGGAGCGAATTCTCTCCGCGGCTGTAAGTGAGTTAACACCAGGAATGCGGAAAGCAATCGAACTCCGGGAACTTGGCGAGCTGTCCACAGGAGAAACCGCTCAAGTCATGGGTTTGTCGGTCGGAGCAGTGAAGGCGCGAGTATTCCACGGGCGGAGGAAGCTGCGTCAGACGTTGAGGCGTTATGTCGAGTCCACCCGGACATACGGAAACCAGGCGCTGCGAACGAAGAGGGCGGTTCGTGATCATTCGCGGGCGATTTTCGAGCTTCGACCAGCCTGTTAAAGGAACGCACGACGAAAAGGAGGAATAGTTATGGCCAACGACCAATCGACGCGGTCTCCTCGTGAGCGTGCTCCCCTGAGCATTGACAAGGGCGCTTCCGAGCTGGGGGAAATCGTAGTCTTCATCGATGGACGCACCGAGACTCCGGGCGTCTTGGAGTTCGCCGGAATGCTCGCCCAGGAGCATGGCGCGCGCCTAATCAGCGTATTCATGCAGCCGGAGCCCACCATTACCACGGCGGAGACGTTCGCCCGCGGCAAAGGCATGCGGAGCACGATCGAGGCGCACCGAGCACAACTCGAGCGCATTGAGGCGGAGCACAGGGCCCAGTTTGAGGACGTTGTCCGCCGTCACGGAATCCGGCCGGAGTCGGAGTGGAGATCGTTGCCCTATTTGAGCAGTGAGGTGGGCGTGCATGCCTACTACGCGGACCTGGTGGTGATTGCCCGCCCCGAATCTGCGAGCGAGACGGCCGGCCCTCCTGGCCTCGCGGAGTCCCTCGTCTTGAGCTCCGGCCGGCCGATCATCATGTTTCCACCACGCGGCACGGTATCCGCAGTCCGTCGGATCCTGGTGGCGTGGAATGCCACGCGGGAGTCCATTCGTGCCGTGGCGGACGCCCTGCCATTGCTTGCGAAGGCCGAGGCGGTCGCAGTCTTAGTCGTCGACCATCAGCGCCAGCCGGCGGGTCACGGCCCGGAGCCGGGGGCGGACATCGCGCGCCACTTGGCGCGTCATGGAGCGAAAGTGGAGGTACGAAGACTGTCGTCCAGCGGAAAAGACGTGGGTCAACTGCTGCTGTCGCAGGCCACTGCTTTCGGCGCCGACCTACTGGTCATGGGCGCCTATGGCCACTCCCACTTGAGAGAGTGGATGTTCGGTGGAGTCACGCGGACGGTCCTGTACGAGGCGGGATTCCCGGTCCTGATGTCCCGATGAGCATTGGTTCCAGGCCCTTTAACGGGCCATTCGACCTCCTGGAAGTCCCGAAAGCGGACCTTTCAGCCGCGTCGTAAGACGAAGAATTGTTGAATCAAGAGACCGTACGGTCTCATCTCATGCTTGCACTTCACGCGATCAATTCGCGATTGGAGTGTGTGGAGTTCTGCTCATGTGGATTGTTCGAGTCGCTCTGGACCGGCCGTATACCTTCATCGTTCTGGCCGTACTCATTTTGGTTCTGAGCCCGGTAATGATCTTGCGCACGTCGACCGATATTTTCCCAAACATCGATATCCCGGTGATTGCGGTGGCATGGCAGTACACCGGCATGAATCCGGAGGAATTGGAAGGCCGGCTCACGAGCGGGTATGAACGAGTATTGACCACCACCGTCGACAACATCGAACACATCGAATCGACCACAGTAAACGGTCAAGCCATTGTCAAGATTTTCCTGCAACACGGCGCGAGTCTGGACACCGCGAATGCCCAGGTGACCGCGATATCCCAAACCGCCCTTCGGCAATTGCCGCCGGGGACCTTACCTCCGCTAATCATCAACTATAGCGCTTCGAGCGTGCCCATTCTGCAACTGGGACTGTCGGGAAACGGACTCACGGAGCAACAGTTGAACGACCTCGGACAGAATTTCCTGAGGCCCCAACTGGTGACCGTGCCTGGGGCCGTCATCCCTTTCTTGTACGGCGGCAAACAACGCCAAATCATGATCGATTTGAATCCCGGCTTGGTGCAGTCGAAAGGACTTGCTCCCCAAGATGTTCTCACCGCCGTGCAGCAGCAAAATCTGATTTTGCCATCCGGGACGGCCAAGATGGGCCCTTTCGAGTACGACGTTCGATTGAACGCCAGTCCGAGAACGGTTCCTGAGCTCAACGACCTCCCGGTCAAGGTCGTTGGGAATTCCACGATCTATCTTCGCGATGTAGCGAATGTGCGTGACGGCTTTTCGCCGCAAACCAACATCGTGCGCCAGGATGGACGTCGCGGCGCCCTCGTGTCAGTCCTCAAGGCGGGCAATGCCTCCACGCTCGACGTCGTAAAGGGTATTCGCGGCCTGCTACCGCGTGTCGCGCAGACGCTTCCACCGGAACTCAAGATTCTGCCTCTGTCCGATCAGTCCATCTTCGTCCGAGGCTCCGTGAACGGCGTCATCCGCGAGGCCATCATCGCCGCGTGTCTAACGGGATTGATGATTTTGTTGTTCTTGGGGAGCTGGCGCAGCACCTTAATCATCGCTATTTCCATTCCGCTATCCATCTTGACGTCCGTCATGACCCTCAGCTTTCTCGGAGAAACCATCAACATCATGACGCTCGGGGGATTGGCACTCGCCGTCGGAATCCTTGTGGATGACGCCACGGTTACGATCGAAAACATCGAGCGGTATTTCGAAGAGGGACATGCCCAGCGCGATGCCATCCTGGAAGGCGCGGCGCAAATCGCGGTTCCCGCCCTGGTATCCACGCTGTGCATCTGCATCGTGTTCTTGCCGATGTTCCTGCTGAGCGGTGTGGCCCGCTACCTCTTTGTTCCTCTGGCCGAAGCTGTGGTGTTCGCCATGCTCGCATCGTACATCTTGTCCCGGACGCTCGTGCCTACGCTGGCGATGTACTTGCTAAAAGCAAAGCAGGGCGACGCTCCCAGTTCACGGAATCCCCTCGTGTGGTTCCAGAGAGCGTTCGAACGCGGGTTCGAACGGCTTCGGAATTCCTACCAGACCCTCCTCGCAGCGCTTGTCCATCGACGGGTCCTCTTCGTCCCCGTCTTTCTTCTGACCTGCGCTGCGGCGTTTCTCCTGGTGCCGTGGCTCGGTCAGGACTTCTTTCCGAACACGGACAGCGGTCAGTTTATTCTCCATCTGCGCGCCAAGAGCGGCACGCGAATCGAAGAGACCGCGAAGTTGTGCGACCTCGTTGAGAGGTCGATACGGCGTGAAATACCCGAGCGCGAGGTGGACAACATCCTGGACAACATCGGCCTGCCCTACAGCGCCATCAACTTTATGCATAGCACATCGGGCCTCATAGGAGCCGGTGACGCCGATATTCTGGTGTCTCTCAAAGAGGACCACCACGCCACTGCAGACTATGTGGAACGCCTGCGAGAAAGGCTGCCCCGGGAATTCCCGGGGACGACCTTCTACTTCCTACCCTCGGACATCGTCACTCAGGTTTTGAACTTTGGTTTGCCGGCGCCCATCGACGTCCAAATCGAGGGAACCGATATCGAAGGCAATCGCGAAGTCGCAGCCCGTATGTTGCATGAAATCGAGCGGGTTCCGGGTATTGCCGATGCGCGCATACAGCAAGCGTTTGATTACCCGGAGTTCGATGTGGCTGTGGACCGTACCAAGGCGGCCCAGGGCGGCTACACTCAGCGCGATGTAGCCAATAGCCTGTTGAATTCACTCAGCGGCAGCTTCCAGATCACCCCGATGTTTTTCCTGAATTTCAAGAACGGCGTCAGCTACAACCTGGTGACTCAGACTCCGCAATATTCGATCCAATCTCTGGAAGACCTTCAGAACACTCCTCTCAATGCCGCGGCTGCCGCGCGCCCTGAAATTCTCGCGGATGTCGCTTCTATCCAACGAACGAACGAGATGGAAGTAATCTCGCATTACAACATCCGGCGCGTGGTCGATATTTACGCGGCCGTCCAGGGCCGCGACTTGGGTGCGGTGGGCCGCGAGGTCACGCGCATTGTGGATGCCAACCGGAAGTCGTTGCCGCGCGGCAGCTTCATCACCGTTCGGGGCCAACTGCAAACCATGCGCAGCTCTTACCTCGGCTTGCTGGGCGGACTCGTCTTTTCCATCGTTCTCGTCTATCTCCTAATCGTAGTGAACTTTCAGTCTTGGCTCGATCCCTTCGTCATCATCACGGCACTTCCTGCCGCGCTTGCCGGCATTGTCGGTTTCTTGTTCGTAACCCACACAACACTCAGCGTGCCCGCCCTGATGGGCGCCATTATGTGCATGGGCGTTGGAACGGCGAACAGTATTCTCGTGGTTTCTTTTGCCAAAGAGCTGCTGCAGCAGCACGGAGATTCCGTCAGAGCGGCCATCGAAGCCGGCTTCACCCGGTTTCGCCCCGTTCTCATGACTGCATTGGCCATGATCATCGGCATGATTCCGATGGCGCTCGGTCTGGGCGAGGGGGGCGAGCAGAATGCGCCGCTCGGGCGCGCTGTCATTGGTGGGCTGTTGTGCGCCACCGTGGCAACTCTGATCTTCGTCCCTGCGGTCTTCAGTTTGCTTCACCGACGGCGCGATACCGCTGTCGCCCAGGAACACTCCAAGGGCGACCCTGAACCGATTTCAGCGTGAGTTAAAGGAATACCAATGACATCGAGCGAGGAAAATGTGACGACCACTCCCGACCAAGAAATGATCGAAGCGCAGCCCGTGCAACCGAGTCCCGATGGATTTCACCCTCGCCTGGGACCCGGGCGCCGAATTGGAATCCTTGTCGCCGCGGCCGCGCTCGCTGCACTTGCTTTCCTGATTTATTCCGGCATCCATTCGCGAGCAGCAGCCGAATCGCGGCTCAAGCAACGAACCGAAGAAGCCGCCATACCCACCGTGGCGGTGGTTTTTCCTCGGGAGGGCGCCCCCACACAGGAAATTGTTCTTCCCGGCAACACTCAGGCGTTCAGCGACGCACCGATCTACGCGCGAACCAGCGGCTATCTCAAGCATTGGTATTTCGACATTGGCGCGCATGTGCAGAAAGGCCAATTGCTGGCGGAGATCGAAACACCTGAGGTCGACCAGCAGTTGCAACAGGCTCGAGCGGACCTGCATACTGCGCAGGCCAACCTGAACATTGCCAAGATCACCGCGGCACGCTGGCAAGATCTGGTCAGCACGGGCTCCGTGTCCCAGCAGGAAACCGACCAGGCGGTCAGCAATCTCAGCGCGGTGACAGCCGCGGCCGAATCCAGTGCCGCGAATGTGCGACGACTGGAGCAGTTGCAAGCGTTTGAGAAAGTCTATGCGCCCTTCGACGGCATCATCACCGCCCGCCATACGGACATCGGAGCGCTCATCGATGCGGGGGCCAGCACACAGCCGAGGGAACTCTTTCACATCGCCGCCATTCGTACGCTACGCCTTTACGTTGCTGTTCCCGAGGTGTACTCCCGCGCCGCGCGCTCTGGAGCGCCGGCCACCTTGACCCTCGATGAATTCCCGGGCCAAACCTTTCATGGCACTCTCGTTCGCAACGCCAACTCGATTGACATCGCGTCGCGTACGTTGCTCATCGAAGTCGATGTTGACAATCCGACTGGCCAACTCCTGCCCGGTGCTTACGTCTTTGTGCACCTCAAGCTGCCTGACACGACTCGCTCGGTAACCATTCCATCGAATACGCTCATCTTCCGCAAAGAAGGCTTGCAGGTCGGACTGGTGCGCAATGACAAGGCCGAGCTGGTTCCGGTCAAGATCGGCCGCGACTACGGCAACTCTGTAGAAATAGTTTCAGGACTACAACCCACGGACCCCGTCATCGTCGATCCATCGGACTCTTTGGTTGCCGGCATGCCTGTGCGCCTGAGCAATAAGCCGGCGGGAGGACCCGGACGATGAGGTGCTTTTTCGCCGTCATGCGTTTCATCGTCACCAGTATCGTTGCGGTGCTTCTAGTGCTGCTGCTCGCGGGTTGTACGGTCGGTCCCAAGTACGTGAAGCCTGCCGTGCCCACGACGCCGACTTATAAGGAAGAAGCACCAGGTTCATTCAAAGAATCGGACCAGTGGCAGCCCGCGCAGCCGGGCGACCAGACAAGCCGCGGAAACTGGTGGGAGATTTTCGGCGATCCAGAGCTCAACAAGCTGGAAGAGCAGATCGCTGGTTCCAACCAGAACCTAAAAGTGGCGGAAGCGCGCTTCCGCCAGGCTCGTGCAGCGATTCGCTTTAATCGGGCCTCACAGTTTCCGACCATCTCTACTGCGCCTAGCGCCAGCTATGTCAAGAGTTCAGACTTTTCGCCAAACTTTCCGTCGAGGATCCAACAGTCCAGCAAGGGAGATTTCGTGCTGCCCTTTGATCTTTCCTATGAGCTGGATCTTTGGGGCCGCGTACGGCGCAGCGTTGCTGCCGCGCGGGAAGAAACGCAGGCGACCGCAGCCGACTACGAGACTGCGAAGCTCAGCCTCGAGGCGGAACTCGCCCTGGACTATTTCGAACTGCGCAGCGCCGACGCTCAGAAGCAGCTTCTCGACGATACCGTAAAAGCCTATACCGACAACGTACAGCTCACACTCCATCGCTTCAAAGGGGGCGTGGCCCCGAAGGCCGATCTAGCGCAAGCGCAAACCCAGCTGGACACCACCCGCGTACAGGACACGGATGTCACCGTGCAACGAGCGCAATTCGAACACGCCATCGCGATTCTGATCGGAAAACCGCCTGCAGAATTCAGCCTCGTAGCAGCACCATTCAATTACCAACCCCCCAGCACTCCGATTGGCCTCCCTTCTGAACTATTGCAGCGACGCCCAGACATAGCCGCCGCGGAGCGCCGAGTGGCGGAGGCGAACCAGCAGATCGGCATCGCCCGCGCTGCGTATTTTCCCGCTGTGACTCTTGGCGGAACTGCAGGATTCTCCGGCTCGCAGGGTTCCAACTGGTTCGAATGGCCGAGCGGCTTCTGGGCCGTTGGTCCTGCCCTTGCGCAGACCCTGTTTGACGCAGGTCGCCGTCGCGCCACTTCCGAATCGGCGCGCGCCAACTACGATGCCGCAGTCGCGACCTATCGTCAGACTTCGCTCACAGCGTTCCAGGAAGTCGAAGACAATGTCGCCGCCTTGCGTATTCTCGAAAACGAAACGCAACAGCAAGAGCAGGCCGTCGCGTCATCGCAGGAATCTCTTCAACTTTTTACGAATCGATACAAAGGTGGCGTCGACACGTACCTCCAAGTCATCACCGCGCAGACGATCGAGCTCGCCAATGAGCGAAACGCCATTGATATCCTGCGGCGCCGGTTGGACGCGAGTGTGCTCCTGATCAAGGCACTGGGAGGAGGCTGG
>DATNLB010000064.1:0-5572 GCA_035603095.1 Candidatus Acidiferrales bacterium | reverse complement strand
CTTGCCGAGCTTGGCCGGAATCCTGGGAAGCACATGAACGCGGAATGAAGGAATCATCATCACTGCAACTACGGCGAAGTTCAGAAGCACGATGATGGATTGGCACCAGGCGTGTTGCCGAAAGCGCTCCTTACGAGCAAGCCGAGCGCCGACCAACAGACCTACTCCCATGGCGATTTCAAGGACGAGAACTACATTGGCGTCGCGCGGAGCGGCCGTTTCAAGGAAAGCTTTTATCAACAGATTGTCTCCACGCAGAATACCGACTGCGTTCCATCGTTGTCCAGCTAAGGATCTCGCGTGGCAGAGCGGGCAGAATTCATTCTGGCAATTAAGAGGGAGGTGCTAAGGTCTCACATCGATGTAGCCGATGAACGGCTCCTCTGACCTACTGCGGCGACAACACCCAAAGCCTCAAACTTTGTTGGAACACGGTCTTTCGATGCAACTCCTCAGTCCCCGTACGAGTTCGAAGTCGAGTCGCTTCCGTCAACCACCGGGCATGCCGTAAATTCTCGAAAGGATTCGCGTCCCTTTAACAATGCGCTCGCATCCTTCCTTTTTAGAAGGATTACGCTTTGCGTCTTTGCTGAGCCGCGGTTTTCTCCGGGCTCCGCAACGCACACGTAGATTCCTGAGGATTTCTGGTCGAGAACCTTGATCGCCAACCTCCTCACTCCACCCGCCGCCTCGAGGACGGCTTCGCTTTCGTCCACCGTCTGCACCGTGAATCCATAATCCGCAAATGTCTTCTTTCCTTTTTCCTTCTTCGGCCGGAGCGCGGATGGCAGTGAAGTCAAATCCAGTTTCTCGACCACGAACGCCGCTATCTTTTCTTTGGGATATGCGGCCTCATCTCCGGCCACCACCAACGGCGCGTATGACAGCGCCACAATCGCCAACAGAACTTTGGTTTTCATTTTCGTGCTCCTTTTCCGCATGGGACTTTTCCGAATATTTGGTTGCAAAATACCGTCAGCACTCGCCTTTTTGCCGAATCTCCCGACGCGTCAATTTGTCCTGTTGCAGGATCAACCGACTGTTGTTCAGTAGTTTCGGAACACTTCTATCCCGGTCCATTCACTCCGCTGAGAAAGCCGCCGAGGTGTCCCGTCAGCGCGACGATGACTACGGCCACAGCCTCGATCGGCAAGCGGTATCCCGGCAGGACCTCTTCTTGGTTTCGCCGGGATCTCCGATGGATGAACCACACCACACAGATCAGGGCGCTTGACGCGCATCCCATCACCAGATGCATCAAAAGGATGCCCTTCAGTTTTTGGCCCTCGAGTTCCCACTGCCACGCGAGAATTCCGGTGGCTACCACGGGAATGGTTGCGATCGCTGCGACGAGCAGGTTGTAGTAGGCCGCCACAGCCAGCAGGGACTGCTTCCTCCATTGCGCAAGAAAATCAAAGAGGACGCCGATGATAAAGAGCGCGATCGGGAAGTGAATCAGCACGACGTGTTGCGCATGCTTCGCGAAAAGTACTGTTTTTATGTCGAAGGGATGCAAGGTCGCTCCTCACTCACTGCACGATGACTTTGCCGGTCATCTTCGGATGAATCGAACAGAAGTACGGATAAGTTCCCGCTTTGCTGAAGGTGAAGGAGAACTTTTCGTCCGTGTCGAGCACTTTGGACTTGAACGTTTTCGGATCATCTGTGCTAACCACCGTGTGAGGGATATCGTCACGGTTGGTCCAAGTCACTGTCGTTCCGACCGGCGCCGTTAGTGTTACCGGTCCAAAACTGAAGTTGTCGATCTTCACTTCCGTAGTCGCCGACTTCTCCTGCGCGCTTGTTACAGAACCTCTCCGGCCTGTGCCGAAAACGCCCATTCCCAGCAACAGTGCCGCTGCTAGACCTGTAATGAACACACTTCTCCTCATGCTTTTTCTCCTTTTTTATCTGTTTCAAGTTCGAATTGTTTTCTGAGTTTGGTTACGTCTCGCTCACGCGAGCGAAGAATCCACCACCGCCAGCGCGTGTTGGCCTTGCACGTAGTTCACGTCGGTGATTCCCAGAACGGCCTTCAGTTGTTCCGCCGGCACTTTCATCGGGCCTGGCGAATCGGCCTTGCCCGGCTGTGGCTGAGGGAATGCCGTGGACGCCGCGGTATGAAAGGTCACGTTTCCTTCGACCTTCTGCATCGTCTGGTGGATATGTCCGTTCAGCACCGTCACTGATCCGAACTTCTTGAGATATGCCAGTGCCTGCGCGCTATCTTCCGTGCCCCAGCCCCATTCCGGATAAACGGACCACAGTGGAATGTGCGCGAACACGACGATGGGCGTGCTGTGCTTCAGGTGCTTCACGTCGTCTTCCATCCACTCCAGCTGCTCGTGTCCAAGCGTTCCCAGGCCGCCGGCCTTTAAATTCATCACGTTCACCAGCCCCATGAAGTGTGTGCCCTTCTTATCGAAGCTGTACCAGCCCGCGCCCTTGCTGCCTTTTCCATAGCGCTCCAGGAACTGTTTTCCGTCATCGTTCAAGACGTCGTGCTCGCCTGGTACGTAGAACACATCCTTCGGCTTTGCGCCCTTCAGGATCTGATCGACGGTATCGAACTCTTCCGGCTTCGAGAGGTGGCTGATGTCGCCCGTATGCAGCATGAATTCCGGCGCCGCCGACAGGGCGTTGATCTTGTCCACAGCGGCTTTGAGGGTGCCTGCGACGTCCGGATTCGCCGGCTTGTTAAATCCCATATGGCTGTCGCTGATCTGCACGAAGCTCAGCTCACCCATCATGTCCGCGGTGCTGATCTCCGACAACCGGCTCAAGCTGTACGAGTTGAGCACCCCACCCTTCATCACGCAAAAGGCACCCGTGCCCGCCCACGCCATGCACTTCAGAAAGCCTCGCCGGTCAATTCCGTCGTGGTTGTGGTCGTGCAGGAGTTCATCTTTTTTCTTCTCGGACATCCTAGCCCTCCATACCTACTTTTTTTACCCCGTCTCTAAGCTCTGCACGTGCCGTTGGGACTGGCGGCGCGGGCTGGTTTGGGGGTTGCCCGCGCCGCCAGTGAACGTGCTTGCGTCCATCCAGACCGAGGCAGCGCCTCTCTTATTCCAAATTCTCCGCGTTCATGGCTCTTTGCATGTCCGTCACAACAGAGCCCCGTCGAGAATAAAATCGGCTGTTCTCTGGTTCTTACGGATGAAGCATCACTGATCGGGGGAAGTCTTTGAACGATTTGGATGCCGAAGACCGACGGCGCTTCGAACAGCTTGTGCTGCCCCACGTCGATGCCGCCTTCAATCTCGCGCGTTGGCTGATGCGGAGCCGCGCAGATGCCGAAGATGTCGCTCAGGAGGCCCTACTTCGCGCGTGTCGTTTCTTCCGCGGTTTTCAGGGTGGAGATGCGCGCGCGTGGCTGCTGCAAATCGTGCGCAATACCTGCTACACCTGGCTGGAAAAGAACCGCCCCATGGAGCTGAGCGTGGAATTCGACGAAGAGTTACATCTACAGACTTGCCCCACACCCGAAACCATTGCCATCGCCGGGGATGATCGCGAGCGCCTGACCCTGGCCCTCGAGACGCTGCCGCCGCGCTTCCGCGAAATTCTTGTCCTTCGAGAGCTCGAAGGCTGTTCCTACAAGGAGATCGCTGCAATCACGGCGATCCCCATTGGCACAGTTATGTCCTCGCTCTCCCGTGCGCGCCGCCAGTTGTATTTCGCGCTGACAAATTCTCTCAAGGAGCCTGTCCGTGAGATGTGACTTTGCCGACTCTCTGCTTCAGGGGTATTTCGACGGTGAGCTGGGTGGCCGTAGGGCCGCCGAATTCGAGCGTCACCTGCGACATTGTGTCCACTGCGCCACTGAACTCGTGGACCTGGACTTGTTACGCGATAGATTGCAACTCGCTCAACTCTATGAGCCGGCGACTGCCTCGGTGCGGCGGAAGATTAGTGCACGCCTCCACGCAATCGCGCCCACGACGCCTACGCCGCAGCCTCGTCTTTGGCACTGGCTGGCAGCCGCGGCCGCGGTACTTTTCGTCGCGATCGTACTGGGGAGACTAGGCCATGGGCTTCATAGTGACGACTATCGAGCCGAACTTGCTGGGGAAATTGTCGACGCGCACGTGCGCTCGTTACAGCCCGGCCCCATGAACGGCATCGCCTCCAACGATGAGCGCGTTGTGAAGGGATGGCTCGACAACAGAGCTGCGTTTGCTATTCCTGTCCGCGATTTCGCGAACGCGGGTTTCGCACTGAAGGGTGGGCGCGCAGATGTTATTGAAGGCCACGCCGTCGCGGTGCTCGTCTACGAGCGCAACGGACATCCAATTAATGTATTCATCTGGCCGACACAGGAACCGGACAGTCCATCGCGCACAGGTTCCCGGCAGAGCTTTCAATGGGTTGATTGGCGAAAGGGCAAAATGGAATTCTGCGCCGTCTCTGACGCAGACACCGTGGAGCTTGAGCAGCTCTACCAGCTAATCAATTCTTCCGCGTAGTAATATCGCTGGGCAACTCCTCTTCCAGGTCGAATTCGAGCACTATCGTACGAACCGCAAACGCAAATTCAAGAAGTCACGCATTCAATTTGTCCTTCATCTTTAAGCGATGCCTCCCTCACAGTGGGGAATAGAACATTGGTAACAGAGGTATTCGGAAATGAAGGCAATTGACATGCAGAAGGGATCAAAAATGTTGAGGACATCAATTGTAATATGGATTGTGCTACTCCTACTGGCTCTAAATGTGGCCGCCTTCGTGACTCGCGTCATTGAAAAATACAGACTGGCCGATCGCTTATCAAAGCCCTTAGAAGGAACCGTCTCTGCCGTGCGAACCAGTCACCTGTCAGTATCGAGGCATCAACAGAGCCAGCCGACGCACCGGTAGGGTTGGTCTGCTTTACCGGGGCCGATGTTGGGGCACCCACGATGAGGGAACAGTACAACAGAGCGTTCGGGGAAATAGGGTGTCAGAGATGAATGCAGAAGGAGGTACGAGAATGGAGAAGCAGGCCAGAAAGCGTAGCAACCAACTGGGTGATTACGGTCGAGAGTAGCAGGGAGCAACATCAGGAGATTATCCGGTCGACAGTCGCCAGACGTGCCTACGAGATTTTTGAGCGGCGTAGCTGCAAGCATGGCTTCGACCTCGAGGACTGGATGTCTGCAGAGAAGGAACTCTTGCGCGATGACTTTGATGGAAATACGTCCGAATTTCACTTTCTTCTTGAGTGTCCGCGAGATCCGGAGGTGACTACGATCCTGAGCTTGACGACAAACAGCTTGGTGGTCTTTCGGAGCCATACACCACTTCTCAGTAAACCGGACAATCGACCAGACGTACTGTCCGTTCATGTTTTGCCAGAAGAAATTGATCCAGTTCAGGTAGACATGAAGGCCGTGGACGGCCTGTTGCACGTCCACATGCCAAAGAAGAACAACCACAGAAGACCGAGTTAGTCAGTCAGCGGTCAGATTTATTAGCTAAGTCGGCGTATTCAGGGAATTTTTTTTTCGATCCTGCGGTTAGATATCGGCGAGAGGGCGTGATTGAGCTTTCGTCACAACCTTTAAGCACTCTCGTACACAAACACCAAGGG
>DATNLB010000099.1:0-12678 GCA_035603095.1 Candidatus Acidiferrales bacterium | reverse complement strand
GCTTGTTCCTTTGAATCAGGTAGGGAAAGGGAAGGAAAAATTCAGCAAACTACCGCGATAAACAGGGCGTTGAGAGGACCAGGCCGTTGGGCTTGGTGGCGTAATGTTCGCGGAGCTCGAGGCCTTTGCCGTAGAAGACGGCGTTCCAGCCGTAGCGGCCGCGCACGGAATCGAGGCCGCGGTTCAGGTACCAGCGGCGGTTGGCATTGGTGTCAAAGAGTTCGTGCTGGCGTTTGTCGGTTTCGAGGTTATGCACGCTGACGCCGGCGAGACGGACGGCCACGCGGCGCGTGAACAGTTTGCCGAACAGATCTTTTGCGGCGGCGAGCAGTTCGCGCTCGTCGTTGGTTGGTTTGATGAGCCGCACCGTTTGGTGGGCCGAAAAGTGATCGACATAGCGGATGCGCAGGCCGATGGTGCGCGCCTGCTTGCCGTATTCGCGCAGCGTCGAGCCGATGCGTTCGCTGAGATACTCGATCAGGCCGCCGAGAAATTCCGTGTCGATGGTGCCGCCTTCGATGGTCGTTTCGCGGGAAACGGATTTTGGCGTCGAGGGCAGCAGCACTTCGCGGCCGTCGAGGCCGCGAGCGCGCTCCCAGATTTGCTGGCCGATGGCTTCGCCGAAAGCGGCCTGCAGCGCGGGCTTGGGCACCTGGCGCAGTTGGCCGATGGTGGCAATGCCGCGTTCGGCGAGCGCTCCGGCGTGCACGTGGCCGATGCCGTGGAGTTTTTCCACCGGCAGCGGCGTCAGGAAAGTTTCTTCTTCGCCGGGCGCGATCATGCGGAAGCCGCGCGGGCGCTCCAGCCGCGAAGCGATGGAGGCGACCACTTTTGTGCGTGCCGCGCCAACTGAAACGCTCAAGCCTGTGCGGGCGCGTGTCTCCGCCTGCAAGCGCCGCAGCGTGGCTTCGTAATCCGGATAGAGGCGCTCGGTGCCGGCAAAATCGAGATAAAAATCGTCCAGCGCGGCGGTTTCCACCGCGGGCGTGTACGTTTCGAGGATGCGGCGCACGCGCTCGGCAAAATCGGCGTAGTGCTCATATTGGCCCGGCACGACGATGGCTTGCGGACAGATGCGCAGCGCTTCGCGGAAGCCCATTGCCGTTTTCACGCCGCGGAACTTCGCTTCGTAGCTCGCCGAAGCCACACAGCCGCGCCCCACCAGCACGGGCTTGCCGCGCAGCTTGGGATTGAGCACTTGCTCGACCGAAGCGAAAAACGCGTCCACATCCACGTGAACGATGTTAGGAATTGCGTTGGGGATTTTGCGGGTGGACGTTTTGTGCAGTCCCAGCCAGGCCCAGGCGGACCACGGGTTTTTTTCCGTCGCCGCTTCCGTATGCGGCGCGTCCGGCTTCGGTGACGGGTCTAAAGACCCGCCACTACAACTGCCGCTCGTCCCACCCGATTCGGACGAATCCGCGGGGCTGAAGCCCCGTGCTACAGTTTCTGGCTCCGCGTCCGTCTCGCGATGCCCATGATGCGGGTCGGAAGATGCCGCGCGATCTTTTTCCTCGGCGGTTGCGTGAATCACATTGATGGTTTCAATGGCGGGGGTGATGAATACGTTTTCGACACAGACGTCCATGGCGGCTCCTGAAAGGGAAGCGGGACGCATATACTGTCTCCCGAGCGAAGGAGCCGACGCGGTCGGCCTCCGGAGTCGAGGGATCACTCTTTCGAGTCGACCCCTCACCCCGCTTACGGCTCGGAACTTTCAACGGGCGGCGGCCGATTCGTGAGAGCCTGATCGGCAATGGAGCCGGCACGCCACCCGTTTCCCGTTTCCTCTACCGCCCGGCACTATAAGCGAACAAAAAGCGAAAGTCAAGGAAAACTGTGGGCACCGTCCTTCGCTTAGTCTTCCTTGGTTTCGTCCGAAGTCACCGGAACGATCTCAACATCCTCGGTTTCGCGCAGCGCAGCTGCTGAAACGAAGCCGATGCGGCGCCCGAACGCCGAATCCGGGCTGCGGCGGTCGGTGTATCCGGTACACTCGCTCACCGGGAAGGGGACGAGCGCGTTCGGGCCAACCAGGCGGCAGAAGGTCTCCACTTCGCCCGCGCGGTAACCCTTACGGACCACCCCCCAGATGCACGTCCCGCAAAGCGACGCGCCCTCGTTCGGCACAAGGATCTTCCAGCGAATAGTCACCATGGCTCCCCCTTTCTCAGAAGTGTTTGTTGTTCTTACTCTTCTGTATCTGTCGTATCGATCGCTGCCGCTGGGATGATTTCCGCATCATCCCCTTCGATCTCCCGGAACTGCTTGGCCGTGACGAAGCCGATGGTGCGGCCCGCCTTTTTGGTCAAGAGAATCCAGGCGATCTGCTCCATATCACGCTTACTAGGAGTTCGCCGGTCATCGGAAGAATTGCACTGGCTCACCGGAAATCGCACCGGGCGGTCGTCCGTGAGATACCGGCAGAAAATCTCTTTTTCCGACACGCGAAACCCTTTCACGATATGGGCCCAGCGACAGGTGATGCACAAGGTTTCGGCGTCCTGTGGGGTGCCGTCCTTGACTTTGATCGTGACCATACGTTTCTCTTTTCTAAGAAGCGCTTCAGCGCTTCGGACTAGGCTCATGGTGCACAAACAATCGTGTAGCCACACCGCGAGCGGTAACTCGCGCGAATCGCAAAACTCGCGCAACAATGCGGCACACTTGGCCGCTCAACGCCGAAATAATTTAATAATGTTGCCGGAAGTGAAGTGGGCTAGCTGAAAAGCGCAGACGGCGCCCATTCGCTGCCGCGACTATCTCGCTCCGGCAACGCCGCAAAACGGCTTGTATGTTTCAACCGTTGCATGGACGTAGCCCTCCTTAAGGGCAGAAGGGAAAATGCCATAGAAAGCGCACAAGGAAAAATAGAAAAAATTAATCGCAACCAGGAAAACTATAAGCGAACAAATCCCTCGCTGCTCCAATCGCCGGTCTCAGCGGTATAATGACCCCATGTGAAGACCATTCCTTGGGAAGAAGTTAGAAATTCCGTCCTAGAACGGCAATTCCAGACCTATCGCGATTCGGCTGCCTTCTGCACCGAGATATTTTTTAACAGGCGCACCCAGCGGCCTTGGTGCTTGTCTCCGGGGACTACCAGGCGCAACGGGCCATGCTGCGCATCCAAGGGCTTGCCGTCTACGAGGTCTGCCACGAGCACTTGGGCGCCGGCAAAATCGGAATCGAGTTCTGCCAGCGAAAATGCGGCGCGATAGCCATCGGTGGCTTCCGCTACAACGATCAGCGTCATGTTCTTGCCGCGCAGCTCGGCGCCTTGTGGCACGCCGGCTTTCGCGAGGAGTGTTTGCAGCGCGACGCCTTCGTGTTCGCGTGCCACTCCGTCGTGATCCTTCGCGGTGACCTTCACTCGCGGCATGGCTTTCAAATCCGCGGCACTCAGCCGAAGCTCTTGCTTCACTTCGCCTTTGACTGTCAGCACGGCGACGTCATTCGCCGCGCCAGCCTGGGGCCGCGCGGCAGTCGCGCCGACCGTGGTGAGCAAGGCCAGAACGACGGTCCATCCCCTCAGACAAAACATTTTGTTTATGCGCAGCATTTCAGTTCTCCTATTCCCGCTTCGCAAAAAGCAGATCCCTCGCTTCGCTCGGGATGACAGTAACCGGAGTTTTCGGCAGCATGTTAGAACACGCGGCCGAGTTGGAAAAACCATTTGCGATGGCCGGAGTCGCCGACGCTGCCGCCGATGAAGAAGGGGCCCAGCGCGGTCTCGGCCAGGAAGCCTGCGGCAACATCGTCGGGGAGATTGGTGCCAGTGGTCACACCGTACATTTTTCCGATTTCATAGGAGCCGACGGCGTAGACTTTCTTCCCCAGAAACGGCGGCAGAGTGAGTAAGTCGCGCATGTAGCCCGCGCGAAATAAATAATACTGATTGCCGTGAAACTCGTTCTGGCCGTAAGCGCTGAGGCGCACCGGCCCGCCGAGGAAGAACTGAGGAACTCCCGTGCTCGTGGTGCCGAAGGTGGTGCCGCCTTCGCCCTCGAGAAAAACCGACGCCGGCCGTGTAATAGGCTGAAAATATCCCAATTTAAGGTCCATCGACGGAAACCCACCGTTGGCGCCCGGACTTTCGTCGAACCAGCGGAAATTCGTTTCCGCGCTGAAGCCGCGCCGAGGAATCACGGGATCGTCGGTGTGGTCCAAAAGGTAGTGCAGCCGGGCTTGTCCCACGCGCCCCGCCACCGAGGGGATTTCGGGCGCACCTAACCGCAGCTTGGTATTCAGCGAACCAACCTCATATCCAACGCGAAGTTCACTGGAGCGCCCGAAGCTGTATCCCAGGTCGCCACCGATATTTATGCGATAGATGCGGTAATCCGCCAGCGGGTCATTCTTCGCGTAGATCGGAAACGTAGTATCGCTGGCGTCCGCATGCGGGGCAAAAAACCAGCGGCTCTCCGCGCGAAATGGCCGATAGAGTTCGGTCTGGATTCCGTAGGTATTCCCGAGCAGCAAATCGGTCCGCCACTCCGAGCGGAATCCGACCACATCCATGAATGTGAAACGCGTCCCCATCGTGAAATCCACATTGCCGCCCTGCGAGCCATCCACTTCAAAGGCCGGCTGGAACATGGGAGGCGCATTGCTTTTCTCGACCACTTGGACGAGCAGTCCCGTCCGGCCGTTTTGTTCGGTGAACCGGTATCCGGCGGAATCATAGCGGCCCATTCCCTTGAGCCGGTTCAAAACATGATCGAGCTTTTCCTGATCGAGCGGCTTGTCCTGAAAAGACTTGAGGAAATGCGCGACGTCCGTCGCCCCATTCTCACTGGTTCCCTGAACCTTGATGAACTGCGGCACCGGGGCCTCCGTCCGTTTCCGTGCCGCGCGCTCCCGGAGGTACTCCTGCCAGTTGGCATCGTCGAGAGCGAAGGGAGCGAGCAAGCGCGATCTGTCATTTGCCGCTTCATAACCCCGCTGCATGATCGGCGCGTTTTTTTGGTAGTCGGTCGAGCCGTATTCACCGAGAGGCACGGAGACGACGGCATCCGCGCGAGCCAGGCCGCGCACCTCGTTTTCTGCGATGACCACACGTACCGATTGCTCCAGCACGCTAAAGATCGACTGAATGTCCTTGGCCTCCATGGTGGCTCTCTCCAGATGGACGGCAATCACGATATCCGCACCCATCTGGCGGACCACATCCGTGGGCAAGTTGTTTGTCAGGCCGCCGTCCACGAAGACGGTTTGCCCGTCGTGCACCGGTGAGAACGCCCCGGGAATCGACATCGTCGCGCGCAGCGCTACCGCAAGCGAGCCGTCTTTGAATACATAGGGCATGCCGGTGACCAGGTCCGTCGCCACGCAGCGGAATGGCACCGGCAGCTCATCGAAAGTCGGCAGGCCGTAGTAGGGAAGAGCGACGCGATCGATCACCAGTCCGATCTGATGTCCTGCGTTCAGACCCGCAGGCACGGATAAACCACGGCGCAATCCAAAGATGAGGGAGTTCGGGTACGCGCGCTGATCCTCTTTCCTGCGGAACGACAAGTCTTCATAGAGCGGGCGGTCGCCAAGTATCTTCCGCCAGTCCAATCCTTCGATGAGTGTTTTCAATTCATCGGGATTCATCCCGGCAGCATAGAAGCCGCCAACTAAGCCGCCCATGCTGGTCCCCGCGACGTAATCCACGGGAATGCGATGCTCCTCAAACCACTTCAGGACGCCGATGTGCGCGAGTCCCAACGCGCCGCCGCCTTCCAGCGCCACGCCGATTTTGGGCCGCGGCTGCGGCGCGGTTTTTGTTTCGGCGAGAACGGGACTGTTGGGGGCTTGCGGGGAGGCCGGGTTCGGGTGGTTCTCCTGCTGTGCGCGCAGGCAAAGAGGCGCCAGAAGCAGCACTAGAATGGATAGAGCACGGCGCATCGAGAGCCTCCTCAGTGGCAGATCGAGCATCTAGACTTTGAGAAGCGCTATCGAGTTTCGCCCAGCGTCTGGATTCCGGCAAGCGGTGAACAGCTAATTCAGCCGCCCTTGTTCTCCTGGAGAATGTTGCCTCCATCGACTACCAGGACTTGCCCGGTGATGTAGGAAGCTTCGGGCGAAGCGAGGAAGCAAACCGCGGCGGCCACTTCGTCCGGCGAACCGGCGCGGCCCAGCGGCGTATGAAGCCCTGCGATTTTTTCGGACTCCGTCGAGGACGCCGTTGCGATCCAGCCGGGAGCGACGCCATTGATGGTGATTCCATCGCCGGCCGTTTCGATGGCGACGGCGCGCATCATCCCGTTCATCGCCGACTTCGCCGCGCCATACGCCGCGGAACCCGGGTTGCTGACCAGCGGCCCGGTTACCGACGTGACATTTACAATGCGGCCGTACTTTTGCTGCGTCATTCCGGGCAACACCGCGCGGGTCATGCGGAAGGCGGTGTGCAGAGTAATCGAAATTTGGTTTTGCCACTCCGCGAACGAGGTCTCCATCAGCGGCTTGCTGTCCGTTGGCCGGCCGGTCTGCGCCATGCCCGCGTTGTTCACCAGGATGTCGATCCGGCCCGCACGCGAGAGCACGGAATCGACAAATCTCTGCACGTCGGTCTCAACGGTGAGGTCGGCAATGAAGGAAAGCACTCCTTCGCCGCGGGCGTCGAGTTCACGCGCGCGAGCATGAATGCGGTCCGTGGTGGAAGTAATTACCACGCGTACGCCCGCAGCATAGAGCCGCCGCGCGATGGCAAAACCGATCCCTTCGGCGCTTCCCGCACCGGTAATCACCGCTGTCTGTTTGTTCAAGGGCAGATTCATGGAAATGTCCGCGGAAGGCATCATACCTCGTTCACGAAAGATTGCGATTCGCTTGGTTGGGTGTGAGTTCCTTCTTATCGCGGAGCGCCGCGGCTGGCCCGGCTGGACAGTTGCCGAATTAGCCTCCACAGCGCGCGGTTTTCTTGTCGCGGACGCTTCCGGGGTCTACGGTTTCTTTGTAGCGCGAAAACGCGGCCAGCCGTATCGCCACGGGAGGATAATTCTTGAAGGAGGAAATCATGACGCCACCGCCTCCCCCAGCAGGCCAGAATGAATTCGCCCATGCCGGTAAATCGCGCACCAGCCCGTGGAAGCGGATCTTCCGAATTATCCGCTGGACGACCTACACGTTTGCTATCGTCTCGCTCGTTCTGCTGTTCCATAAGGCGCCGCCACCGCTGGTGGAGACCAGCCCGCAGGCCGCCGCGCGCGCGGAAGAAAAATTTGAACAGGTGGAAAAAGCCGTCGCCAGCGGCCAACCTGCTACGCTGCGCATGGACGAAACGGAGTTGAATTCTTACTTGGCCTCCCACTTGGCGCTGGCGGGCAACGGCGCGCCGAATCCGGCCCCCACCGGAGGCGTGCAAGGCGCTCCCCATGGCGCGACCCCGACGCCGCAGGAAGTCGAGCAGATGCGCTCGAACGTGCGGGACGTCAAGGTGCAATTGATCGACGATCGGGTAAAGGCCTACGTCGTCTTTGACGTGCACGGAAAAGACATGACGCTGCAATTGGAAGGCCGGCTCGGCGCGCAGAACGGCTATTTGCATTTTGAACCCCTCGGCGGACAGATCGGCTCGCTACCGATTCCGCAGTCCACGCTCGAGTCGGCGGTGCAGCGGCTCATGAATTCGCCCGAAAATCGCGAGAAGCTGAGGCTGCCTTCGGAGATTTCTGATTTGCGAATTCAAAACGGCGAAGTCGTGGCCAGCTACAAATAATCCAGTCTTAGGCGCACAACGTTTCTGCAAAATGATCCCTAGTTGGAAGAGCCTGGCTGCGGCGGGAAACACTGCAGGCTATAATCTGCGGCTGCGGAGTGTGATCGGGGACCAGCGATGAGCGCAGAGAAAAAAGAAAAAGACCTGGGGATGGGCCGCGAAATCACGCGCCGGGATTTTCTGAACGGCGTGGCCATCGGCGTAGGAGGAACGTTTGTCGGTGGAAGGATTGGGAGAGAGACGCTGCTCGCAGCGGCCGCTATCGACGAATTCGCTCCGGAAAAAGCGCCGGACTATTATCCTCCGGCGCGTCAGGGAATGCGCGGCAATCACGACGGAACATTCACGTTTGCCCATCGACTGCGCGACGGCGAGAGCGCGGATTCCTTCGGCGATGCGGCAAATACCGGCGAGAGTTACGACCTCGTGGTCGTCGGCGGAGGCCTCAGCGGACTGGCGGCCGCTTATTTTTTCCGCAAGAGCGCGGGGAAAAACGCGCGGATTCTGATTCTCGACAATCACGACGATTTTGGCGGCCACGCCAAGCGCAACGAATTTCGCGTGGGCGGCCGCATGGTGCTGAGTTACGGCGGGACGCAGTCCATCGAAAGTCCTGGAAAATACAGTGACGTTGCGAAGGCGCTGATTCTGGAGATCGGCGTCAAAACGGAAAAGTTTTACAAAGCCTACGACGAGAAGCTGTATTCGAAAATGGGGACGGCGGCGTTCTTCGACAAGGAAACATTTGGCGAAGACGGCCTGGTCACCGGCATGAACGCCACGCCGTGGCCGGAATTCCTTGCTAAAACACCGCTCTCCGATGCCGTGAGAAAAGACATCGCGCGCGTTTACACGGAGAAGAAAGACTATCTAGCGGGAATGTCTGTAGCAAAAAAGATCTCTCGGCTGACGAAGATCAGTTACGCGGAATACTTGACGAAGCACTGCAAGCTGGTACCGGAGGCGCTGCCGTTCTTCCAGACGTTTACACACGACCTCTTTTGCATCGGCATTGAATCCGTCGCGGCCATGGCCTGCTACGAGGCGGGAGACGACTACGGCTCGTTCACGTACGCTGGTTTTCAAGGGCTGGGACTGCCGGAAGGCGGCAAGGAAGAGCCGTACATTTTTCATTTCCCCGACGGCAACGCCTCGATTGCGCGGCTGCTGGTTCGAGCCTTAATCCCGGAAGCAGTTCCGGGATCGACGATGGAGGACGTGGTCATCGCAAAGGCAGATTACAGCAAGCTGGACGAAACAGGCGGCGCCGTGCGCATCCGGTTGAATAGCACGGTCGTCCACGTACAACACACCAACGCGGCGAAAGAAGTGCAGGTCGCTTACGTGCGCGGTGGAAAGCTGCGGACCGTGGCCGCAAAGAATTGCGTACTGGCCTGTTACAACGGCATGATTCCTTACCTGTGCCCCGAACTTCCGGAAAAGCAAAAAAAAGCGCTGTCGTATCTGGTTAAAATGCCGCTGGTTTATTCCCACGTCGCGCTGCGGAACTGGACCTCGTTTGCAAAGCTGAACGTGCACCACATCGTTGCGCCGGGCGGATATCACACTTACACGGCGCTGGATTTCCCCGTGAGCCTCGGTCAGTACCACTTTTCGAGCGACCCGGAAGAGCCGGCCGTCCTGTTCATGCTGCGAACTCCGTGCAAGCCCGGACTGCCGCAACGGGATCAGAATCGCGCCGGGCGGGCGGAGCTGCTGCAGACGCCTTTTTCGAAATTCGAGCGGAACATTCGTGACCAGTTGGGCCGCATGCTTGGTGAAGCAGGATTCGACCCAGCGAAAGATATCCAGGGCATCACCGTCAATCGCTGGGCGCACGGGTACGCCTTCGCACCGAATTCACTGTTCGATCCCGATTGGAAAGAGGAAGAGAAGCCCTGGGTCATCGGCCGGAAGCCGTTCGGCAAGATCGCCATTGCAAACTCCGATGCCGGGGCCAGCGCCTACACCGATGTAGCCATCGATCAAGCCTGGCGCGCCGTCGGCGAACTCCTGCATGGCTAGCGGTTCCTCCGGATGTAACTTGACTCGGCCCGGAAATCCGGGTTAGATGCAAAGCACAACATTAAACCGTTTTAAGGAGTTTGAGATGGGTGTCTCCAATGTCTGCGCTGTCGCTATGATCTTCGCGGAAATCGTCGTTGCGCCCATCGTGCGCTCACAGAGCATCCATGTGGACGCCACGCCTAGCCATGCCACGAACACCATCAAGCCGACCGAAGCGCTGGGCGCGGGCATCGACCGCCTGCCCTACGGCGCAGCCGAAAAGCTCTTTGTGGACGACACGATCAAGCAGATTCTTTCCGCAGGCTGGCAAACCGTGACTTATCGCCAGAACACGGAATTGCACGTGGAAGCCTGGCATTGGAATCCTCAGGGAACATGGAGCGACCCGGCAGGAAAGGGATATTTCACCGGCAGCGCCGCCCCTGGCACGGAATTGATCCGCCACTCCTACGGCTATCCGCTGCCGCATCGCGGCGTAACCCGCGATGATGGCACGGATACGGAAGGATATTCGCGTTTGACGGATGGCGACGAGGATTCCTATTGGAAGAGCAATCCGTATCTTTCGAAAGCGTACACCGGCGAAGACGACGCCATGCACCCGCAGTGGGTGTTTTTCGATTTGTCCAGCAGGCAAGACGTGAGCGCCATTCGAATCGCCTGGGCCGAACCCTTTGCCGCCAAATATGCCGTGCAGTATTGGACCGGCGAAGATCCCATAAGGAAGCCCGCACAGGGTTCATGGCAGGCGTTTCCCGGCGGCGTCGTGACGAACGGGAAGGGCGGCACCGTAACGCTGCAATTGGCCACCGCGCCCGTAAACATTCAGTGGGTGCGCATCTGGATGACGGCATCTTCGAACACCTGCGATTCGCATGGCAGCGCGGACAAACGCAACTGCCTGGGGTACGCCATTCGCGAGGTTTACCTGGGAACGACAACCAAAAATGGCAAATTTCACGATTTGCTCCGGCACACGCCGGACCAGGACCAGACCGCAACCTATTGCTCCTCCGTCGATCCGTGGCATGAGCCTGGCGATTTGGCCGAAAGGGCCGGAGACCAGATTGGCTTCGATCTCTTTTACACCAGCGGAGTGACGCGGGGCTTGCCCGCGATGATACCGATCGCCATGTTGTACGGCACCCCAGAGGACGCTGCCGCGGAGATTGCCTACATCGAAAAGCGCGGTTATCCGATTTCCTACGTGGAGATGGGCGAAGAGCCAGACGGCCACTACACGTTGCCGGAGGATTACGCGGCGCTATACGTCCAGTTTGCGGAAGCGTTGCACCGGGTTGATCCGAAGTTGAAACTGGGCGGACCAATTTTTACGGGCGAGAACAAGGACATCGAAGTGTGGCCGGATGGTGATGGCAAAGCTTCCTTCACCGGACGGTTCATCGATTACCTGAAGTCCCATGGCAAGCTGGGAGAGTTGGCATTTTTCTCGTTCGAACACTATCCGGTCGATCCCGGAAAAGTGCAGTGGAGCAGTTTGTACGACGAAGCTTACCTGGTGCAGCACATCGTGGACGTGTGGCGCGAGGATGGCGTCCCCGCGAGTGTGCCCTTTTTCATCACCGAGTCAAATCTTTCTTCCGCGTCGTCGGAAGCGTACATGGATATCTGGGGAGGGCTGTGGCTGGCCGACTATATCGGCGCGTTTCTGAGCGGCGGCGGCAGTGCCGTCTACTATTTCCATTACATGCCGGAACCGATCGGACGTGGGCACAATGGCTCTCCCGGAACGTTCAATTTTTTCTCTGCGGACAGGGATTTCAAGATCCTACAGCCTTTGTCGCAATACTTCGTGAGCCAGTTGCTGAATCTGGAGTGGATGCAACCCGGCGATGGCGCGCACAAGCTCTTTCCTTCCGCCAGCGACCTCCGCGACGGAGCGGGTCATGTGCTGGTGACCACTTATGCGGCGCTGCGGCCGGACCGCCAATGGTCCCTGCTCATCATCAATAAGGATCAGGAAAACGCCCACACGGTGAGCATTTCATTTGATGACGAGGAGAAAAAGACGGCCGCGACCTTCACCGGCCCCGTAAGCCTGATCACTTTCGGAAAGGCGCAGTATGCCTGGCACCCCAATCGAAACGGCGGCACCGCCGACCCGGATGGGCCGGCTATGAAATCCACCGTGAACGCCGGACCGTCCACGAACTTCTCGCTCCCTGCGGCTTCGGTGACGGTTCTTCGCGGCGTCATCTCGGCTCCAAAACCGGGCTCAAAATGAAGATGCGGCCATTCGGGGAGAAATGTGTTACTGTCGTGGAGTAGACTCCCGAAGTAGAATTGCCTGAATTCCTTGTGGGGTGCGCTTTGTGGCTCCCTTCCAGCGATTTCAGCAATTTAGAACTAACCTCTCGTAGTGTCTGGGAAGCGGCACTTTACCAAGATCCTGCGCTCGTGGTGCTTCGAAGAGTACAGGGAGAATTAAGATGAAGAGTTTATTTGTGGGCAACATGAGCTTCCAGACCACGGAGAGCGAACTGCGCGAGCTGTTTGCGCCGTTCGGCCAGGTAACGCGCGTTCACATGGCCATGGACCGCGAGACCGGCCGAGCGCGTGGTTTTGCATTCATCGAAATGCCCAACGACGCGGAAGCGGCGGCGGCCATGACGGCCCTCGATGGAAAAGAAGTTGGCGGGCGCAATTTAAAAGTGAACGAAGCGCGCCCGAAGGGCGAGGGCGGCCCGCCACGCGGCCCCAAGAGTTTTGGGGGGCCGAGCGGAGGACGCGGGCCTGGGGGTGGTGGACGCGGCAAGGGTGGCGGAGGACGCGACCGTTTTTCGAACGAAGATTACCGTGAGTCGGCGCGCCAGCCGCGCGAACCGCGCTGGTAGTTGTCCTTTTCCATGGATGGGCTGGACGGCAGGGGCCAGGGCCCTCGCCGCACTCTGCTGTGAGGAGAGGCTTATGACCACGACATT
>DATNLB010000082.1:0-4088 GCA_035603095.1 Candidatus Acidiferrales bacterium | reverse complement strand
GGAGCAACGCCGGCTGGCGTACCGTCAATGGTGACCTCTGTTTCGCGGAATGCGGTGTGACCGCAACCGTAGAAGGCATTAATATTGTTGAGGTCATCGGGGAAACAAGCGAACCACTGCTCGTCGTTGATTTGGCTTTGCGCGATTACGTCCAAGTAGACCTGTTCGATATTGCGCGGAAGGGTGAATGTCGTTGCAAGCTGGTCCGTGGGGGTATGAAGGAACGCGGGTTCATTGATACCGCCGTTGCTGTTCACTTGCTTTAGCGGATAAACCGCATCGGCTGGATGTGCTCGATCGTCTTCATGATCGTTCCCGCGCTCGTTATTCCCGAGCTTCGCATAAAACTCGAGTGCAGCACTGCCGGAAATCACTCCTGTGTACGTGCTGTTGACGATGTTCCCGAGAATGACATGGCCTGTCTGCGCAGAGGTGAATAGCGCGCCGTAGTCGGTGACGTCGCGCTCAACGTGCCAGGATGGCGAGAGGGTACTTCTCGGTTCCGGTGTGGTGCCGAAATAGAGGTTCACAAATCCCATGTTGACAACGGCTGTGCGGTCAAATTGCCTTCCCGCGGTGACGTTAAAGTCCGCTGTGAAGACCACCTTCTCCCACGGGCCAGGACACTGATCGGGGCTGAACTGATAATTGTGGACGTCGAAGTTCACAAACTGAAAATTCGAGAACAACTGCACGACGCAAGGTTCGTGATGTGGGCGCGGCACTGGAGGATCGGCGGTCACCGTGTTTGACGAGCCGATTTGAAAACGTGAGCTATCTTGCGCTTGGCTTGCCCCAGCGCAGAGAAGAATCAACAGCAAATACGCAGATACAAGCGTGCTTTGACCGATTCGGCTAGATGGGAACATCACGGGCTCCTCTCGCAGAATTCTGAGGTTCATCCTGAAGCTAACGACACGCACATCGCGCGCCGGGGGACGCGGCATGGGCGACACGCTGGGAGAGTGACGCCCGAAACCACAATGCCGCCGAAGTATACATCAAGCCAGAAGTTCGACGTTATAGGTTCGAGGCGGAGGAAGAGCGCAGAGAAGACAAACACCGCAGAGGGGTCCATACCGAAGAGGTTCAGCCGCCACGTCTGCCCTTCCGTCAGCGGATTATTCTCTTTTGCACACTCGTCCGGTAAGGCTTACCGGAAACTTGGTTCCCGGTAGTGCGGCCCCTCTCGCACCTCGTCAATCTGGGTCAACTTCGATGTGGCGTCGATGACGCCCCTTGATAGCGGTGCTCTTGCTTTAAGTCCATCATCATAGGGAAAGGTCCACGACGTTTGAATTCGAAGTTTCATTGATGAAGGGAAAGGCGGGCCGGTGGCGTTGCACACGGCCACATAAAAATTACTGTCGTTATTGATGATGCCAAATGCCGTTCCACTCCGAACCCTCAGGCAAAGCTCGTCGGGCCGTGAGGCTAGGAATGTAGCCAGGTGTGGGCTACGAAACTCGCGTTCGATGCATCGAATCTTCAAGTACAGTAGAGACTGGATGAACGTGAGGAGCGTAGAGAGAATGAGTGGATTCATTTCCGGCATGGCATTTAAGGAATCTAAGAACATAGGAGTCAGAGCGCTTTTGATGGTTGCGTGTGGTGTGCTCGCGTTGCCCATGGCCGCGCAGCAGCGAGGGCCGTTGCCGCCACCGCCCCCTGGCACGGTCGCTCCTTCCAGTGTGCCTGGGGACCCAGCGAAGACAAATGCTGCCCGGCAAGAAACGTCCTCTCATATCACCAATGAGCAGCCAGCGCTTCCGGTGGAGCAAATCGTCCAGAAATTCACGGAGCACGAGGAGGAGTACCGCAAGGAGCGCGATAACTACACGTACACGCAATTCTTCGTGTTTCAGACGATCGACGAGGACGGCCAGGTGGACGGCGAGTATCGCATGACCAGTGACATCCTATTTACCCCGGCGGGGAAGCGCTTTGAAAAGGTTATCGAAGCGCCGGCATCGACGATCCAGCGCATCACCATGGAGCAGCAAGATTTTGACGACATCGAAAAGGTGTGGCCGCTCGTGCTGACGCCTAACGAACTGCCAAAGTACGACGTTAAGTATATCGGCCGGGAACGGGTCGACGAGCTGGGCACCTATGTTTTTGACATCGAGCCAAAAAAGCTGGAAAAAAACCAACGCTACTTTCAAGGCCGCATTTGGGTGGAAGACCGGGACCTGCAGATTGTCAAGACCCGCGGAAAGGGCACAGGTTTGATGAAGAAAAAACAAGACAGTGCCTACCCCTTGTTTGAAACGTTTCGAGAGAATATCGAAGGCCGCTTCTGGTTCCCTACCTACACTCGATCCGATGACACTCTGCACTTCAAGACTGGTCCTGATGTGCGTATTCGGGTGTCGGTTCGATACTCAAACTACAAGCGGTTCGGTTCAACCATCAAGATCGGAAAAGCGACGCAGGTGGACCCGGAGAAACCGTAAAGACGGGAAGATGAATTCGTGTTCTAGCGTCTGCTGAGCCAAACAAGTGTAACCCCCGCGCAAACGATAGCGACGCCGAGCCAGCGCTGCGGGCTGATGCGTTCGTGCAAGAACAACATGGCGCCTAAGGCGCCAGCCGCGTAGCTCAGGGCGGTCACGGGAACGACGAAACTCACGTTTTCGATGGAGAGCATCGCCAAAAGCGAGAAGAAGGCCAGCGTCATCATCGCGATACCAATCCACATCCAACCCACGCGCATCGCGCGAAAAACAAAACCAACCAACGCGGCCGGCCGGAAATCGTGAACTTCGCCGACCACCTTCATTGCGCGGGAAACACACAGCTCCCCGCCGGTCCCTGCCGCAACAATAATAAACAGGAATAAAAACTCCGGCACGTTTACGGCTCCTCCGTAGTTCGCGGATGCGTATGCCCGACTACAAAAACGCCCACGCAGATCACCAATATGCCGATCCAGCGCAGCGGAGGCACAGCTTCTCCCAAGAGAAAATAACTCAGCATGGCCACCACGGCGTAGGAAAACGACGAGGCCGGCTGAACGTAGCTGTAATCCGCCCAAGTGAGAACGAGCATGTAGGCGACAAAGAACGTGAGCAAGCAGGCGATCCCGAGCCAGATGTAGCCTGAAGTGATGATGCTGGCAAGAACATGAAAAATATCGCCTGGCACCCAGTTTTTGGCGGAGCCAATCCGCTTCATACCCTTGCTGAGCAGGACGTTGCCGAGTGGTGCAAATAAAACGATGAAAAAAATAAGGACGTAGGTTTTCAGGTGCAGGCCGGGAGAATCTTTCATACTGTCTCTGCTTCGCTCCTTGCATTGCCTTTTGAAAGTGCGAGCACGGCGTTTGAAGCTATGCGCGCTGGGTTCTCGGCGAATGCCGTCGTGCATCCAGGAGTGAAGAAACCCACAAGGAAGTCAACGTTTCACAGATCATTCGAAATTGATCTTACCCGATGTTTCAGCCAGACCAAAGCCCCGGGCAGCGAAATACTTCATTTTTTGCTATGCTTTTTCGATAGAAGCAATCGTTTAGGGCGCCTCAGTATCGACGTAGCGGTGTGGCATATACTTAGTGCGCGAGGTGCAATGATTTCGAAAGCTGCCGATTACTTATTTCTCACTGTAGCCGCCGCGCCGTTCATCTATTACCTGCTGGTTCTCTATTGCTCCTGGCGTTTTTTTCGAGGTTCGAAGGACCGGTTGCCGGGAAATTCGGACTTTGTGCCGCCGGTCAGCAATTTGAAGCCCGTCCGGGGATTGGACCCCGAAGCATACGAAAACTACGCGAGTTTCTGCCGCCAGGATTATCCGGACTATGAGCTGATTTTTTGCGTCGGGGACCGCGATGACCCTGCGGTGCCGGTTTTAGAAAAATTGATGCGTGATTTTCCCGAACGCCGAATCCGCTTGCTTTTTGGCTCCGGACGCGTGGCCATCAACGACAAGGTGGCCAAGCTGGTAAGGATGGTGAACGAGGCGGAAAACGAGTTTCTGGTCATCAGCGACAGCGATGTCCGCGTCGAGCCGAATTACTTGCGCACCGTCGTCGCGCCGCTTTGTGACCCCAAAGTCGGTTGCGTGACTTGCTTCTACCTGTCCATCCACGA
>DATNLB010000108.1:0-7506 GCA_035603095.1 Candidatus Acidiferrales bacterium | reverse complement strand
CCAGCGAATCGCCAGCGATTGCCTGCGGAACGGATTTACTTCCACCGGAACCTGGTAGTTCGCGCCGCCGACGCGCCGGGTTTTGACTTCCAGCAAAGGCTTCACGTTCTCGATGGCCTTCTTGAAAATCTTCAGCGCATCGTCGTTGGTCTTCTTCGCCACCTGATCCATCGCGCCGTAAAACACGCGCTGCGCCGTCGACTTCTTGCCTTCCCACATCATCGAGCAGATGAACTTCTCCACAATGTCGCTGGCATAGACCGGATCGGTCGCTTGCGTTCGCCGGAAAACGAGTCCTTTGCGTGGCATTGCTCTTTATCGCTCCTTCGAAATTCTTTCACGCGCAACCGCTGAAGCAAACAGCTGCCTTACTTAGCCGCTGCGGCCTTGGGGCGCTTCGCGCCGTACTTCGATCGTCCCTGCTTGCGGTTCTCCACGCCCGCGGCGTCCAGCGTTCCGCGCACGATGTGATACCGCACTCCCGGCAGATCCTTCACGCGGCCGCCGCGCACCAGCACGATGGAGTGCTCCTGCAAGTTGTGGCCGACGCCGGGAATGTACGTCGTCACTTCAATCGCATTCGTCAAGCGAACGCGCGCCACTTTGCGCAGCGCCGAGTTCGGTTTCTTCGGCGTTTGCGTGTACACGCGGATGCACACGCCCCGCTTCTCGGGGCAGCCCGCCAAAGCAGGCGACTTCGTCTTCATCCGGACTGCTTCACGTCCCATTCTTACTAGTTGCGAAAACGTCGGCACAGTCGTTCCTCTATCGCGCGCAAAAATTTTTCGCGGCTCCCGCAAGGCGCGCAGACAAAATGGCGCGAGAGCGCAATCCAGTGCTGAAAGGTCTACTGCGAATCCGGAGATACAACCAGCAAGAAACTCCGTACGCACTCCAAGAAGTAGAACTACTCTCTTGGCTTCAGTTCGGAGAGGCTTACTCGGCTTTGCGGGGCTGGCGCCCCATTCCGGCCGCTCTTCTGTCCCATTCCGTCTTACTTTGTTCCGGGACTGAAGATAATTCCCTTCCAACTCAACGACCCCGAACAAGCCGGAGCCGCCCCACTCAGGGTAAAAGCATCCCTGACAAACACCGAAGTATAGGGAAGAAAACGCGTCCTGTCAAATATTTCGCTACAAGCCGGTGGAAAATTTATGCATTTTGGCCGTTTTGGCCCGCGCCGTGCCAAACTACCTGGCTACTCAGCCTTTCCTACCTAAGGGCAGTGTACCATAGCCATTTCTTCAACTCGGGCGATGGGAATCTCCTGCACAGTCTCAAATCAAAATAAATCATTTAGAATGAATTGTTTGCGGGGAGAATGGGAGCATCAAACCTTCTTGCTCGTGGAAAACAACTCACTCGTGTCGAAGCGCAACAAGTGGGTCAACGCAAGTGGCGCGGCGGGCCGGGATATAGCAGGCCAGGAGGGCTACGAGCATGAGAAGCAGCGCTACTGCCCCGAAAGTCACTGGATCATAAGCACTTACGCCAAATAGCAAACCGGAAAGCTGCCGCATAGCCATCAGCGCCACAAGGACTCCCAGCGCTACCCCTGCCCCAGCCAGCCACACCCCCTGGCCCACCACCAGCCGGAGCACGTGGGAGCGTTCCGCGCCCATTGCCATGCGTATACCGATCTCGCGCGTCTGCTGATTCACGGAGTAAGACAGCACCCCGTAAACGCCAAGCGCTGCCAGCACCAAAGCCAGCCCTCCAAAAAGTGTGAGCAGCGCTGCGCCCATTCGCGGCGCCCACAGTCCTTGATCCATAATCTCCCCGATTGTCTGCACATTGGTGATCGCCAGATTCGGGTCCAGTGACTGAATCTGCGCGCGAACGCCGCCGATCAGCGCCTCCGGACTTCCCGTCGTGTGCACTTGGAGAGTTACTGCCGGCGAATAATCCTGCGTGATCGAGAGGTACGCGAGCGGCGCGGGCACCTCCCCGATGTTAATGATCACCGTGTTCCCCACGACCCCGACAACTTCACGCAAGGTGGGATCGCCAAAGAAATGAAACCGTTTGCCGACGGCTTCCTGGTTCGGCCAAAAGTGCTTGGCCATCGCCTCGTTGATGACCACGACCGGCGTCGTACCCTTCCGGTCGGAATCGTTGAAGACTCGCCCCTTCAGCAGCGGAATGCGAAGTGCATCGAAAAATCCCGGAGTGATATCGTCGAGCGTCGTCAAGGTCCCGCGATACCCGGTTGTTTCACTCTCTCCCTCGGGGAAAACCGTTCGCGCGAATCCGCCGCCGAGCGGAAAGTTTGAAGCGATTGTCGCGGATTTTACCCCGGGCGTGGAATTTGCGCGTTCGACGGCTGCGCGAAAGAATTCCTGCGCTCTTCCTTCCTCGTAGTGCAGAGCGCCGAGATCGAAAGCCATCATAAAAAGGTTTTTCGATTCAAAACCGGGATCGATTCGCTGCGCGTCCCGCATGCTGCGAATGAAGAGTCCGGCGCCCACCAGCGCCACCAGCGAGAGCGCAATTTCCGAAATAACCAGCAGGCTGCGCAAACTGTTCCGTCCCCAGCCGATCGATCCTCCGCGCCCGCCCAGTTTGAGTGTCTCCATCAGGTCGGGCACGGACGCTTTCAACGCCGGCGCAACCCCAAAGAGCACGCCCGTCAACAAGGAGATGCCCAGCGTAAATAACAAAACGTGCGCATCCAGCGAAAGATCCAGGTCATTCTGCTGGATGAAAGGCGGCCGGAACGACCAGAGAACGCTCCGGCCCGCGTAGGCAATCGCCAGTCCCACCGCGCCGCCGAGCAGCGACAACAACATACACTCCGTCAACATTTGCCGCATGAGACGGTGCCGACTCGCTCCCAGTGCGGCACGCAGCCCCATTTCCTTTTCACGTTGCGCGGCCCGCGCCAGCAAAAGGTTTGCGAGGTTGACGCAGGCAATCAAAAGCACAAGTCCCACGACGGTCATCATCATCGTGCCGGCCAGCGCCACCTGATCGTGCTGATTCGCGCCGACCGCCGCATCCGCCAGCGGCGTTAGCGCGACGCTACGCCCGGCATTGTCTTTGGGATATTCCGCCTCCAGCCGCGACGCAACCGTCTTCAGCGAAGCCTCGGCCGGTCCCAGGCCAATTCCTGGCTTGAGCCGCCCGACCGGTAATACCCCCAAAAAACGCCGGTCATTGAAGAAGTTCTTTGCCAATCCCCCAAGGACCTGCGGATACATGCTCGTAGGAATCCAGATCTCTTCCGCGCCCGCGAATGTGAACGTCCCCTTGAATCCTTTTGGAGCCACTCCAACCACCGTGTACGGCACGGCGTTCAGAGTCAGGCTCTTGCCCACAACATTTGCATCCGATCCCAGCTTATTGACCCAAAAACTATGACTGACCACCGCCACGGTGTTTCCGTTGAGCTTCGTGTCTTCCTCGGGCAGAAAAAACCTTCCAGCCACTGGCTGCAGTCCCAGCACATCGAAATAATTCGCGCTCACCAATTGCCCGTTGACCTGCCGGGGCTCGGCGCCGCCGCTCCACGTCAGCGCAGTCGGCACGATGCACGACAACCCGGAAAAAACTTCCGTCTGCTTCTGATAGTCCTGACAATTCGGAAAGGACATTCCAAGCTTCGTGGCGTTGGCAAACCCCACTTTGGTTTTGGTGTCGATCGTGTCCAGCTCAACCACCCGCGAAATGTCCTTCACCGGCAGGGGATGCAGTAGGATCGCGTTCACTACGGTGAAGATTGTGGTGTTTGCCCCGATCCCCAGCGCCAGGGACAGTACTGCGACAGCGCTGAAACCAGGGCTCTTGAGCAACATGCGCAGTCCATGTCGAATGTCTTGCCAGAATGTTTCCATATTGTCCTCCCGTCTTCTGAGAAGCCCTGCAACCCATTCCCTTGCGTATCACCGAAAGAGGCTTTGCGCCTGGCCAACCTCTCGTCCTTGTCGAATCCCTTTTATTCCTTGCCCTCCGCCCCGAGATCCCCAAAGGGCCAAAGATGAAAGGCCTTCAGCATCTCGTACTCGTGCTGCGCTCGCAGCATCTTTGCGGTCTTTTCCGCGGGCCATGGCGAAGCAAATCGCTCCGGCCGGTCCGCGATCCAATAGGCCGTGAGCGCCATCAGAGTGGCATTTTGTGCCAGCACTTCGGGTTTCACCGCCTCCAGAGCGTCGGCCGCCGAATGGTGCGTGTATTTATAATCCGGTGAATCCTGATTCATGTTCACCCCCGGCAATCCCGCCATCGAGAAAGGCAGCGTGTCGGTCCCGCTTTCCACCTTATCGTTCACGGGAATGTTACGAATCGACGAAAGTGACTGCGCGAAAGGCCGGAAGCTCGCCACCAGATCGTCGCGGCCTCCCAGCATGAATTCCTTCACCGGCCCCTGGCCTTCATCCAACACCAAGTCTCCCAAATGATTGGCCATCTCCGATTGATGTTGCTTCATGTAAGCAAACGAGCCGTCGAGGCCTTCCTCCTCACCCGTGAACAATACGAAGCGGATCGTCCGCCGCGGCCTCATGCCGGAACGCACAATCGCTTCCGCCGAGCCCAATACGCTCGCCGAGCCCGTGCCGTTGTCCGTGGTTCCCTCCGAAAGATCCCAGGAATCCAGGTGCGCTCCGACGACCAGCACCTGCTCCGGGTTTTCGCGCCCGCGAATTTCTCCCACCACATTCGCCGATTCCACCGGCCCGTTTGAAAATGTATTTTGCACATTGAAGCGCGCTCGCACTTTTTTCCCGCTCTCCACGTACCGTTCGAGCTGCCCTTGATCCTCAGCGGTCATCGACAAGACCGGAATGGCAAAATCGGCGTCGAACCCGAGGATCCCCGTGTGCGTAAGGTTCATTCCGGAGGCCTTTGCTCCCCCCTGGCCCCCGATCACCGCGACCGCTCCTGCTTTGCCGGCGGCCTTCAGGAAATCTCCGAAGATGGCAAACAGGACATCCCCACTTTTCTTTGGTTCGCCGTGCATGACCACCAGCACAATCTTCCCGGAAAGCCGTGATGCGTTTTTGGCCTCTTCCTCGATATCGAAAAGATTCGCGGTTACCACCTCGCCTTCCGCGCCTCCTGCCGGTGTCGACCCCGTCCAGCCCATGGCATCCACATGCAGCGGCCTTCGAATCGGTTCGAGCAATTCCCCCTGCGCCGTGCCGCGCGTCCAGCCGCGCCAAAGCTGGTATTTTTCCGTGTGTACGTTTTCCAGGCCGATGGCTTTCATCTTGGCCGCGCCCCACTCTTCGGCTTTTCTCTCCGCGGGCGTTCCCGTCACGCGCGATCCAATGTCATCGCTCAGCTCGGTGAGGTATTGGAAGGCGTGCGAATCCATCATGCCTTCGCCTGCAATCTTGATGAGAGCCGGCTTCGTGCCGTCCTCATCCGGCCCCTTCGCCGCCGGCCGATTGTCTGCCCGGGCCGCCCGCGCCCCACCCAAAGAAAATCCCAGTGCCACCGCTGCCACTCCCGCTAACACACGTTGCATCCGCTTTCTCCTTACGCCTTTCGCGCACGCAAACTCTATCACTGTGTCAGACGCGCAAGGCACCGAACCGTTTCCGGGGGGTGCGGGAGACCGGCTCCCGCCTTTGCTCCTTCTGTATCCTGAGGCTACGCGCCTGTAAGCAGGAATCGCCCTCCCGTTGCCCGTCACCAAGCCGAAACCCCGCTCCCCTTTCGCCTTTACCGCTCCCCGCCCCGCACCCTACACTGCCATTTGTGGGCACGATGAAACCTTCAGGGCGTCTGCTTTTCTTCCTCCGAACCTTGTCGCCGCTTCTCCTCATCGCATTTGTCATGGGCGCTACCCTCGCCCAGCAGCCCGTCCAAAAGCCCGTGGAAAAGCCTTCCGAGAAAAAGGTCGAACCGGCGGACGTGCCCGAGAAAACAGAGAACCCCGCACAAATTGAGCTGCTCGAAACCAAGATCCGCTTCGAAGCCAACGGCGACAGTCGCAAAGAAGTCCATACTCGGGTCCACATCAACAACGAACTCGGCGTCCGCGAGTTTGCCCGCCTCAACTTCGACTACAACCGCTCCTTCCAATCCGTCGAAATCCCCCTCGTCCACATCACCCACCCCGGCGGCGGCACCGCCGACATCCTCCCCAGCGCCATCACCGATCAACCCAACCCCGCCGTCGTCAACGCCCCTGCCTACCAGGACGTCCGCATCAAATCCGTCCGCATCCTCGGTCTCGCCCCCGGCGACCTCCTCGAATACCGCGTCACCACCACCACCACCCACCACCCACTCGCTCCCGACTTCTGGCTCGACCACTCTTTCGACCGCTCCGGCACTGTCTCCCAAGAAATCTTCGAACTCGACCTCCCCGCCTCCCGCTTTGAGGGAGGCGATAGAATAGACTCGTATCCCACCAGTTCCCTAGACCCCATGGGCTTAGTACCTCCTACAAGCAATCATCCTTCTCAGAAAGATCCGACACGTTTGGGAATGATTTATATTTCTCCGAAAACCCCGGAAGCATCGAAGGAAAAAACAAAGGATGAGGAAACAACCCGCCTGCATTATGTATGGAACACGTCCCAATTGGATAACTCAAAGCTGAAAGCAAACTCCGGGTCAATCGAGCCAATCGATCCGGACGTTGTCGTTACAAGTTTCTGGTCGTGGGAGGCGGTCGCCTACACGCTATCAGCCCTCTGCTATTCACGGTCGTGGCCTCCAGTTGATCCTCCATCAATCGGGGAGCAGCGAAAGGAACTCCTAGCCACCCTCGGGAACGATTCACAACTTGAAGAAGCCGTATATGACTTTGTTTCCCGGAGGATAAAAACCATTGATCTTCCTTTAGTCTCCAGCGGTTTTCACGTGCGATCGCCTTCAGACACTTTATCCTCAAGCTATGGAACGCCAGCGGACAAAGTCGCACTGTTTATCGCATTGCTCGGACGCGGGAAATCTTCGTGCAGCCTCGTACCCACTGAAACATACTGGAGGACCGTGAAGCTTTACCGTCCCTCTCCCTTCGAGCAGATCCTCGTTTACATCCATTCCAGTTCTCGTAAGCTTTACCTCGATCCAAGCTTGGAAGTAGCTCCATTTGGTTTAATTCGTTCAGACCTTCGAGGTAGAGACGTCTTGATACCGCGCGACTCAACAGAACTCATGGGCCATGTAATTAGGAGCCAGCGAGACTATTATTCGTGGCAGGAGATCCCACGTGACTTGCCTTTCCCATCGGTTCAACGCGTAAACGTTGATGCATCCCTGGACACTCGTGGCGAACTCACGGCCAAAGTCCACTACTCCATGCGCGGCGACAACGAACTGCTTCTACGCGTTGCCTTTCACCAATCGCCCGAAGATAAATGGAAGGACCTCGCCCAACTTCTCTCCATTTCAGACGGCTTCCGCGGCCAGGTGACCAACGTCACTGTCTCCGACCCATACGCAACGAAAGAACCCTTCACGGTGGACTACGAAATCACCCAGCCCAAATTTGTGGATTGGTCGAAGAAGCCGGTGCGTATCCCCGTGCTGCTTCCCCAGTTAGGCTTGCCC
>DATNLB010000122.1:0-3583 GCA_035603095.1 Candidatus Acidiferrales bacterium | reverse complement strand
GTACGATTTTCTGAACCCTTAGATATTCCTGCTGACGATGCATCAGTTCCAAGATCCCCAGCTGCCGTCGGATCGGAACCAACCTCCCGAAATCTTCGTAAACTACTGAGTACAAACAGCATAAATGGCATTTAAATATATTGAACATGTTCATTTTGTGCTTGACTTGGGGCTGACTTTGGCTTAGGATTTGAACATGTTCAACAACAGGCCAACGCTATGAGCACGGCACACAAGGGAGTCGGCGAGAAGACCAAGACGGCAATTTTGCAAACGGCGTTGGAACTCTTCCGGAGACGTGGTTTTAAAGTCACCACCATGCGCGACATCGCCCGAGCCGCCAAGCTAGCGACCGGCGCTGCCTACTACTACTTCCCGAGCAAGGAAGCGATCGTGGCCGCTTACTACGACCAGGTGCAACGCCTGCACGCGGAAAAAGTTCGCGAAGAGCTGAACGGAAAGGCCGGACTCCGCGAGCGTCTGGGAGTGGCGATGCATTCGAAATTGGAAATCTTGAAGGATGACCGCATGTTTCTAGGGGCCCTGTTCCGCTACACCGGCGATCCCGAACATCCGCTGTCGGTATTTGGGAAAGGCACGCAGGCTCAGCGCAGCCAGAGCGTGTCGATTTTCCAGGAAGCGATTGCGGGCACGAACGTGAGCGAAGAACTGCGGCAACTTCTTCCGTGGGCGCTCTGGCTGGCGCATCTGGGCATGATTCTGTTCTTCATCTACGACGAAACAGAAGGGCAGCAGAGAACGCACAAGCTGGCAGACGGAATACTGGATCTGCTGACTCAGTTTGTAGAAGTGACAAGTTCGGCGCTCGTGCGGCCCTTTGTTCAGCCCTTCCAGACAAAGATTCTGAGAATGCTGCGTGAGGCAGGCTGGACCGGAGGGATCTAAGAATTTCGAAAGTGCGAGAGGAATGCGACCTTGAATTTCGAAATCGAGGAGGAGCAATGACCAAATCACACGAAGCGGTCACACACTGGTATCCCGCATCAGTTGCCGCGAGGCGGCCGACACCATGGTGGTATTGGGGACGCGCCGTGTACGTCAGTCGCCGCGACTACTGGAGAATTACAAAATATTTTCTCGCGGTCGGAATTCCGCTTGGTGCGATTGGAGTTTTGTTTCGTCTGCCGCTGGCATTTTGGGCGGCCGTGGCACTCGCAGAAATCGGATTGCTGCTTCTGGCCTATTCACTCTTCGGTTTGTATCGCATGTACGGTCATCCGGGAGTGCGCTACGTGCGCCGGTTGGTGGAATTGAGCGGTGTAAACGGCAAAGTGACCGTCGCGGACCTGCACATCGGAACGTACCGCCACGCCTTCCTGCTCTCCGACGTGCTGCCGGAAGCCAGCATTCAAAGCGTGGATTGCTGGAACGTGGAAGGCGAGTCGCCCGAAGAGGCGGTGCAGGATGTGCGCGATCTGGAAGTGCCTCCCACAAGCAACCCGCGAATTGCCGCCTCCAGGGCGGACCACTTCACGTTGCCGCTGCCGGATGCCTCCTGCGATGCGGTCTGCTTTGGGTTCGGGACGCACGAGATTCCCACGGGCGGTGCGCGAGAAAAACTGTTCAGCGAGGCGAACCGCATTTTGAAGCCCGGAGGAAAGGTACTTCTCTTCGAACACGGATGGGACGCGCACAACTACGTGATCTTCGGCCCGGTGATCCATCACGTGACCAAGCGCCAGGATTGGGACAAGTTCTTGCGCGAGCGTTTCGATGACGTGAAGTACGCGCGCAGCACTCAGGCCGTCGATCTGTTCGCCGGGACGCGCCGCTAAGGAGAATCTTCATGGGCACCCAGAGCGGAGACGCCGACGTAATCGTGATTGGCGGAGGGATCGCGGGAGTTGCGGCGGCTCTCCGGCTAAAGGACCGCGGCCTCGACCCGCTAGTGCTGGAGGCGGAGTCGCGCGTCGGTGGCCGGATGACCACCGACCGGGTCAATGGATTTGTGATCGACCGTGGCGTGACGCTGCTTGGAAATGGATTTGTGCGCATGCGATCGCTCGTGCGCCGCTTGGGATTGTCGTCGCTGGTGGGCAAAGGAAGTTTCAGTGTGGGGATTCAAGATGCCGCAGGTTGCCGCGGGTATCGCAGCGGGCGTTTCGAGGACCTGCTCTTCGATCGCGGAATATCTTTGCGCGCTCGCGCCGCTTGCCTGCGGTTCGGGTTCGATCTGATCCGTCACCATCGCGCACTCGTCCATGGCCGCAGCACTCTCAGCGGTTCGCTCGACGGCGAAGACGCGCGGACGTATTTCCGCCGGATCGGCGGGGAAGAAGTATTCGAGCGCATCTTCTGGCCGGGCTTGAATGGTCCCGTTGGCGGATCG
Organism: Candidatus Acidiferrales bacterium; assembly: GCA_035603095.1. Taxonomy (GTDB): domain Bacteria; phylum Acidobacteriota; class Terriglobia; order Acidiferrales; family UBA7541; genus Acidiferrum. The sequence goes on along the minus strand of DATNLB010000122.1, from coordinate 1,233 downwards.
GTCGAGACGTCTTCGCGTGTGATCCTCATGCAAGTGATCTGGAACCTGCTCGTGCGTGGACAATGGACTCTTGCGGATGGTGTCGATCGGATACCGGAAACGATGGCTTCCCAGGTGCGTGTCGTGACGGAAGCCCGGGTCCTGCATGTCGAGCAGCGCCCGAAAGGCGTTCAGGTTGAAGCTGAAGTTAAAGGCAAGCAACAAACTCTTCGCGCGCGCGCGGTGATTTTCGGAATTCCCGGACAGCTTGTGCCGGAGCTTTGCCCGCAACTCCCCGCGGAACTTCGCGAGTCGCTGTCCCGAACGCAGTATTCAAGGATTGCCAACGCGGCGGTAGCGCTCGCGAAGCCGCCAAGTGTTCCTTACACGGGGTACGCCTTCACGCCGGATGTTGTGCCCGGCGCGGAAATGGAAATGGAGCACCTGCGCGCCCCCAATCGGTGTCCCGAAGGCGCGGGTATGGCGGGCGTCTTCCTGTGGAACACGCCGGAGTTCCGTCGCTTGGACGCCAACGATGAATCCGTCAAACAACAAGCAAGCGAAATTGTGGAGCGGACCTTCCCGGAGTGCCGTGGCAAGGTTCTCTTTGTGCATCTCGTACGATGGAATATTGGCATCGCCCAGTTTCCGCCCGGAAGATTGCGCGAAATGACCGCGCTGCGCAAACGCCTCGCGGCTTGGGATTTCCCGTTCGACCTTTGCGGCGACTATCTCGATGGCCTCTCCAGTGAAGGCGCCCTGCGCACCGGCGAGGAATCCGCTGACCGGATGGCCAAAAAACTTGAGAAGTGACCCGGAAGAACGCTGTCGTATAATAGCCGCCGAGGACTCCGCCGCATTGATGATTCGCAAAAAGAAGGGCAAACAAAAACTGAGTCAACTGATTTGCCGTGTCAACGCGGCGAATCTCCATCGCGAAACAAATTGGGGCGCACCATTGGGAAAAGAGCGGTGTAGCACACGCGTGATTTGGTCCCTTCTCGATCTCTGCTGATTTTCTCATCGGCTAACTTGACGCAAGTGCTTGCTCCCGTTACGCTGGCCAGCGCATGCAATCATCGTCGAGGAAGCTCCTTGTCGCCCTAATCGGGCTGCTGCTGTTGGGTTTCGTAGTTTATCTATCGGGCGGATTTCTCCGCCACCAGAATTTCAGCTGGGGAAATCTGCTGCACGCGTTGCGCGGCGCAAATTCGCTACTGCTCCTTTCATCCGTAGTTGGCATTTATGCCTGCT
>DATNLB010000127.1:0-2813 GCA_035603095.1 Candidatus Acidiferrales bacterium | reverse complement strand
AGGCGCCCTTGTGTTTCAGGTCAAACAATGCCGAAACTGCCATTCGCTTGGGGAGTTGGGAGGACAAAGAGGTCCGGCACTCGACACCGTCGCCGTGCGACTCACACAAGATCAACTTATACGCCAAGTGATTCAAGGCGGTGGCAACATGCCAGCCTACGGCAAGAATTTGAGCCCCGCTGAAACGACAGCACTTGTCGCATTCCTGGAAACCTTACATCCGGCAGGGCAAAGTCCGGCACGAGACGCATCACGCGACGCGGCACTCGGTGCAGTTCCCGCAAGTCGCAATTCTTCTCAGCCGCCAGGCGGACCATGAGGCTCGATGTTCATGCCGTCCTGGAATCCTGGTCACTCCCGGTGCCGCTCACCGCGGCAACAGTTGTGGCGGTGTTGGTGTATTTGACCGGATGGCGTCGGCTTCATTCTACCTCAGTGGGTGTCATTGCTACTTGGCGAGCCTGTTGCTTTCTCCTCGGAGTGTTCTTCGTCTGGGTCGCAGTCGGCTCGCCCCTTGCCGCATTCGATGAGCAACTGCTGACGGTCCACATGGTCCAGCATCTGCTCCTCATGACCATCGCTCCCGCGTTGATTCTTTTGGGAGCGCCCGTGATGCCCTTGCTACACGGTTTGCCGCGGTACGTCGTGCGATCCATTCTGGGCCCACTGTTTCGGTGGAAGCCGGTGCAGTTGCTGGGGCGTCTGGTTTCCCATCCTGCGGTCTGCTGGATTGCCGCTGCTGCGGCGTTGGTGGGATGGCACATTCCAGCTGCGTTTACGCTTGGCCTGCAAACGGAAGGCTGGCATGTGGTCGAGCACACATGTTTTCTGTGTGCCGGATTTTTGTTCTGGTGGCCCGTTGTTCAACCCTGGCCGAGTGTTCCGGCATGGCCGCGATGGTCGATGCTTCTCTACCTATTTCTGGCAACGCTTCCGTGCGACATTCTTTCCGGGTTCCTGGTGTTCTCTGAGCGGGTGGTCTATCCGGTGTATTTCTCGGCAGCGCACCGTTTCGGCATGTCTGTTCTGGAGGATCAACAGTGCGCCGGTGCGCTTATGTGGACCTGCGTAACGATCATCTATCTGGTGCCTGCAGGGAGTTTGACCACGCGGATGTTGGGAGTCCGAAATCAACGCGCGAATGACTTCTTGCAATCGGAACAGCATCTGATCGCGGTTCCTCCGAGCAATCCGCAGAGTGCGGAGGTTGGCTGAGGATGGCCGTTGAGTCCATTCCCGTCGCTCTCGATGCGGCTGTGTTGCGGCGCAGCTGCAGCCAATCCAGCCGGTGGTCCGATTACTGGATGCTGACCAAGCCGGAAATAAACTTCTTGATTGCCATCACGACGGGGGCCGCTTTTTGCGTTGGTTCACCCGCAGCCATAGCGCATTTCCCTTGGGTGTTGCTGTTTCACACGCTCCTTGGGACCGTGATCGTGGCGAGCGGGGCCGCCATACTAAACCAAGTGATCGAGCGGCGGTTCGACGCACAAATGCGACGGACCGCCCGGCGGCCATTGGCTTCGGGGAGAATCAACTCCTCTCACGCACTGTGGTTCGGCATTTCCTTGTCGCTGCTCGGCATTGTTTACCTGGCTCTGTCCGTAAATTTCCTCGCGTCCTTGCTGGCCGCGCTCACACTCTTCAGTTATTTGTTTTTGTATACGCCGCTCAAACGAAGAACACCTCTTTGTACGTTGATCGGTGCGTTTCCGGGTGCCGTACCGCCACTGATTGGTTGGGCTGCGGCACGCGGGCGGCTGGAACCGGGGGCATGGGCACTCTACGCGATCGTTTTTTTCTGGCAGTTTCCGCACTTCATGGCCATCGCCTGGATGTATCGCGAAGACTATGCGCGCGCTGGATATCTCGTCCTGCCCGCAGGCGGAATCAAAGAGCGTTTTGTGATTTGGCAGAGTTTCGTGGTTTCACTGGTTCTCATACCACTTGGCTTGTTTTCTTGGGCGACCGGTGAATTCGTATCCAGCTACTGTATTGGAATCCTCGTGCTTGGCTCCTTCTTTTCCGTGTTCGCCGCGCGTTTTGCTTTTTGCAGGTCGAATGCCACAGCACGACAATTGCTTTTCGCTTCGATCGTATATCTGCCAGCGACGTTTGTTCTGATGATGCTGAGCAAGAAATGAGCGCTGTGCCAATGTTGTCCTCGGGTTCCGGAGCCATCACAGCTCTTGCTGCGATCTTTGGTTCGCTCGTGGGTGCCTTGGGCTCGAGCACGAGCACTTGGATCATCCAGAGGCATCAGGACCGGCGGGATTTGCTCGCAAGGAAAATCGTCCGGCGAGAAACACTGTATTCAGATTTCATCAGCGAGAGTGCGCGGCTTTTTGTGGATGCCGCCGAGCACAGTGTAGGCGATCCGCATAATCTGATTCCGGTGTACGCCCTTTTGAGCCGCATTCGCTTGGGTTCTTCGCCTCAGGTGCTAAAAACCGCGGAAGAGGTGGTGAAGCATATTGTCGACGACTACCGAAAGCCGAATCTAACGGCAGAGCAGATTGAATCTGTTGCCGTGAGTGGTGAAGATCCGCTGCGGAACTTCAGCGATATTTGCAGAATTGAACTCGAAGGCATGCAAAGACAGATATGACTTGCAGGGGATTCGGAGGACGCCATGCGTAGAATGCTGCCGCACGCTCTGTTGCTCGTTGTCCTTTCGGGAGCCGCCACGCCCTGCTTTTCTCAGACCAATCCGAACCTGCAAACCTATTTCAAGGACTACATAGGACTGAGTGAGGATCAAATCGCTGCCGTCCGTGGGGGCCAAGCTGTTGCCAAAACTTTGCACTCCCGCA
>DATNLB010000683.1:0-3233 GCA_035603095.1 Candidatus Acidiferrales bacterium | reverse complement strand
ATCTTTCACGAATCGGTCTCCAAGCTCTACAAAATCTCCGTCCAGCCCTGGCCCTCCTGGGCCGCCGATTGGGCCAAGGCCCAGCTCCTCGCCATCATCATCGGCAGTTTGCTCGTCTGGATTCTCTACGCCGTCATCCGCAGGAGCCCGCGCCGCTGGTGGCTCTATTTCTGGATCATTTCGCTGCCGCTCCTGCTCTTCGGCATTTTCATCTCTCCCTATGTAATCGACCCGCTGTTCAATAAATACGAACCGCTTTCCACCAAGGCGCCGCAGCTCGTCCCCGAGCTCCAGCGCGTCACCCGCCGCGCCGGTCAGGAAATTGCTCCCGAGCGTATGTTCTGGATGAAGGCCAGCGACAAAACGATCGCCACCAACGCCTCCGTCAACGGCTTCGGGGCCTCCAAGCGCATCATCATCTGGGACACCACCTTGGCGCAGGAAACCACCGATGAAGTGCTCACCGATTTTGGCCACGAGATGGGTCACTACGTCCTGGGCCACATCTGGAAGGGGTTTCTATTCTCCGCCGTAATGATTTTTGTTCTTCTCTACCTCGGCTACCGCTCCATCGACTGGCTTCTGGCGCGCTCCCGCGCCGCTTGGGGCGTCCGCTCACTCGATGATTGGGCCTCGCTCCCCGCGCTTCTCTTGCTTCTCACTCTCTTCGGTTTTGCCGCCGACGTCCTCGGCAACACCTTCAGCCGTTATGAGGAGAATCAGGCCGACGTCTACAGCCTCGAAGTCACCCACGGCATCATTCCGGACCCCGGCCAGGCCTTCGCGCACTCTTTCCAAATCTATGGCGAAACCGTTCTCGTCGATCCTGACCCCAATCCCGTCAACGTCTTCCTCTTCTTCGATCATCCCACCGTCGCCGACCGCATCCACCTGGGTGTCACTTACGACCCTTGGTCCAAAGGCGAATCACCTCAATTCGTCAAGTAACGCTCTGTTAGCAACGGCCTCATTTTTAACGGTTTTTTGACTTGGCTTTCCAGCCGTTTCAGCGTAAATTTCTACGCGCCGGCCCCCGAGGTCTCCATGAAAATTCTCATCGCTATTCCCGTGCTCTTGCTATCTCTTTTCTTCTTCGCTCCGGCGCTTCCCGAGGCGCCTGCGGGCTTCGACAACAAGAGCAACGGGCTGGTGGACGACGCCACGCACACGGCGGATCAAGTCAAGTTCGATGAAATCGAGCAAATCTCCGACGGACTCGGCCCGCTCTACAACGCGCAATCTTGCCGCGAGTGCCATCAGAATCCCACTTCCGGCGGCTCCACCCAGGTCTCTGAATTGCGTGTCGGTCACCGTGGCCCCGGCGGCAAATTCCAGAATCCCGAGATTCCCATCGCCCGCGGCACAGAGGTCATTAAGGGCCGCACCCTGGTAAACGACCGCGCCATTTGCCCGAACGCTGCCTTCCCCAGCACGGAAATTCAGGAGCGCGTTCCCGATTCGGAGAACATTCGTACCTTCCGCGTTTCTCTGAACGTTCTCGGCGATGGATTCGTGGAAGCCGTCCCCGACCAAACTTTTGTCAACCTCGCGAAGGACCAATGCCGGAAAAACCACAACAAGATTTGCGGCCAGGTCCTCTACGTTCCCATCCTCGAGGCTCCCCCGCAGACCGGGGTCGGCCGCTTCGGCTGGAAAGACCAGCACGCTAGCCTGCTGTCGTTTTCCGCCGACGCCTATCTCAACGAAATGGGCATCACCAATCGCCTCCAGCCCGACGAAGTCACGAACCTCTGCAACACCGTCAACGAGCCGAACGACACCCCCGGCCCCGACGGCCTCGCGGACATCGATCATTTCGCGCGCTTCATCCGCGCCACCAAAGCTCCCGCTCGCGACTCGACGCTGGCGCAAACTCCCAAGGCAAAATTAGGCGCCGATTTATTTGTTAAAGTCGGCTGCGATATTTGTCACGTCCAGACGCTCACCACAGCTCCCGCCGGCACAACCGTCAATGGCGGCACCTTCACCATCCCTCCGGCGCTCGGCGATAAGCAGTTTTATCCTTATGGGGATTTCCTGCTTCACAATGTCGGCACCGGCGACGGCATCGTCGCGGCCATGCTTGAGCACTACGGCAAGAATATGTACCAGACCAACTGGAGAAACCTCTCCATCCCCGATTACAACAACGCCGCAAACAAAATCCGCACCGCCCCGCTTTGGGGTGTCCGCCTGCACTCGCGTCTCATGCACGATGGCGATTCCGTAACCCTTTTCGACGCCATCATGCGCCATGGCGGCGAGGCCGCTCAAGTCACCAAAAAATTCAAAAAGCTGAATCCCGCCGAAAAGGAGGCCCTCCTCGAATTCTTGCGCTCGCTCTGAACGCTCCGGCTGACTTTATCCCCCATCTACGCCCCCTGCCCGGTCGGACAGGTAATTGTTTGCTCAAAGGCTCCTTCCGAACCCCTTTGCTCCGCCTCTTTCTTTGCTAGCCTGTAGATACGAAACGACATACCCCACGCTGTGGAAAACTATCGGCCATCTGTTGAAATGGGGCGTTTCGCTATCTTCTTACATGGACATTGTGGCCACTTTTTGGCCACCGCCATGTTTTCACCTCGAAGGGGGTTGACGTGAATATCAGATCGGCATTTCTCGCTGTAACTGGAATCTTCGGCATTCTGGCTGTTCCCGCGCTCGGTCAGGCGCCCGCGCCTGCCGGCCCCCCTAAAACGGTTTCGCGCACCACCAAAGCCGTGAACTACCGCCGCAGCGGCGCCACCAAGATCGATTTTCAAGGCACGGAATTGATGCAGCAAGCCGTCGGCGACGCCAGGGTGCAAAACAAGGGCAACCGCACGGAGATTGAAGCCAGATTCGCCGGCCTGGATGAGGCCACCAAGTTTGGCCTCGAATATCTGACCTACGTTCTCTGGGCCGTCTCTCCCGGAGGCCGCGCCGTAAACCTCGGCGAAGTCGTGCTGAAAAATGGCTACGGTGAAGTGAAGGCCATCTCCGAAATGCAAACCTTCGGCATGATCGTCACTGCCGAACCGTATTTCGCCGTCACTCAGCCCGGTAACACGGTCGTGCTGGAAAACGTCTTTGGTCCCGCCACGCTCGGCAAAGTCGAAAACATCGACGCCAGCTACGAGCTTCTCGGCCGCGGCATCTACTCTTCCTCCAACACCAAAATTGAAAACGCCATCTTTGGCATCGACCGCAAGACCCCGCTCGGGCTTTTTGAAGCGCGCAACTCCGTACGCATC
>DATNLB010000786.1:0-5319 GCA_035603095.1 Candidatus Acidiferrales bacterium | reverse complement strand
ACCGGGTCGGGCAAGACCTTCACCATGGCCAAGCTGATTGAACAGGCCGATCGTCCCGCGCTGGTTCTGGCGCACAACAAAACTCTGGCTGCACAGTTGTATCACGAGTTCAAGGGGTTTTTTCCGGAGAACGCTGTCGAGTATTTCGTCAGCTACTACGATTTTTACCAGCCCGAAGCCTATGTGCCCTCCGCGGATATCTATATCGACAAGGAAGCGACGATCAACGACGAGCTGGACAAGCTGCGTATGAGTGCGACGCGTTCCCTTTTCGAACGCCGCGACGTTGTGATCGTCGCCTCCGTTTCCTGTATTTACGGCCTTGGCTCGCCGGAAGCCTATTACGGCATGCTGGTCATGCTGGAAAAGGGACAGCAGACTTCGCGCGAGGCGCTCTTGCGCAGGTTCGTCGATATTCAGTACGAGCGCAGCGAGGACTTGCGGCGCGGTACGTTCCGCGTGCGCGGCGATATGCTCGAAATCTATCCCACGTACGAGGATCAGGGTTACCGCATCGAAATGTGGGGTGACCAGATCGACGCGCTGCGGCAGATCGATCCGGTGACCGGGGAAGTGCGCGCGGGGCAGGAAGATTTGTCGCGCGTGCCCATTTATCCGAAGACCCATTACGTGATGCCCCAGGAGCAGCGGGACCGCGCCATCGTAAGCATTCAGGAAGAGCTTTGGTGGTGGAAGAAAGAAATGGAGAAGCAGGGAAAATTCGTCGAGGCCCAGCGCGTGGTGCAGCGCACCATGTTTGACATCGAAATGATGCGCACCATCGGCTACTGCCACGGCATCGAGAATTATTCGCGTCATTTGAGCGGCCGCTTGCCGGGCGAGGCGCCTCCGACGCTGTTGGATTACGTGCCGCAGGACTACCTGTTGTTCATTGATGAATCGCACCAGACGGTTGGACAGGTGCGCGGAATGTTCAACGGTGACCGCGCGCGCAAGCAGACGCTTGTGGATTACGGCTTCCGCATGCCTTCGGCGCTGGACAATCGCCCGCTCACTTTCGAGGAATTCGAACACCGCGTCAATCAGGTGGTGTACGTGTCAGCAACGCCCGGCCCGTATGAACTGACCAAGGCGGGAGGAGTGATCGTCGAGCAGGTGATTCGGCCAACGGGCCTCGTGGACCCCCAGGTGGAAATTCGTCCCGTGAAGGGCCAGGTGGATGACCTGCTGGAAGAGATTCGCGTGCGCGCGGAGAAAAACGAGCGCGTGCTGGTAACCACGCTGACGAAGCGCATGGCGGAGGATTTGTCCGAGTATTTTACGGAGATTGGCGTCAGGTGCCGCTATCTGCACTCGGAAGTGGAAACGCTGGACCGTATCAAGATCTTGCGCGACTTGCGCCGCGGGGAATTTGACGTGCTCATTGGAATCAATTTATTGCGCGAGGGTTTGGATTTGCCGGAAGTTTCGCTGGTGGCCATTTTGGATGCGGATAAAGAGGGATTCTTGCGGAGCACGACGTCTCTGATCCAGACCATTGGACGCTGCGCCAGGCACATCGAGGGCAGAGCGATTCTGTATGCGGACCGGCGGACCGATTCGATGAATCAAGCCATTGATGAAACGAACCGGCGGCGCGCGAAGCAGGTTGCTTACAACAAAGAGAACAACATCATCCCGATGTCGATTATTAAGTCCGTGGATATGGAACTGGCGCGGATCGTCGAAGCCGATTACGTGACCATACCGGTAGACGATGCCAGCCTCGATGCGGCAACGGCAAATATCAAGAGCGAAGTGCAGCTCGCGGAGATGCTGCAACAGCTTGAGGCGCAGATGCGCGAGGCCGCGAAAAAGTTTGAATTTGAAAAAGCGGCGCAGTTGCGCGATCGCATCCGTTCATTGAAGCAAAGGGATGTGGCGGGGCTTTTTTCAACAGCATCCGCTTCCGCGTCGGCGGAGTCGGCCAACTAAACAACGCCGCGTTTCAGGTCGTCCAGTGGATAGAAGGTGTCGCGCCAAATAATGCCGCCCTGCTTGAGCGTAACGACGGTCGAGCGAAGAAGCATATAGCTGAAGAGAAGCGCGCCGAGAGGGTGCGTGAACGCATAAACCGGCGAGACGCGCATTCCGATGTCCACACCGGCATGGAAGCAGAGCGCAATGACCAGGGCGATTGCGGCGAAAATGCGAATCCACCCATGGCCGAACAAAATGCCGAAAACCGGCGCGACGTTCATCAGCAGAAGGCCGATAACGGCAATCGCCACGAGCGCCACGCTGTAGCCCACGCCCGCGAAGAAATTTTTCGTGACGCCACGAATAAGATTGCCGAGGCCGGCGTGCCACCGGACAACGACAAAATCCTGCGCGATACCCGCGCCGGAACGAAAACCCGATTGCTTGACGATTTTTCCCAATTTCATGTCATCCACAACTTCCATCGCCAGGCGGCGGTGCGTGCCGCTAGCTTCATAGGCGGCGCGCCGGAGAAGTTGGAACGCGCCAACCCCCATATAGGCCCGCGAATGGGGATTAGCCACACGATGGGGATCGGTGGCAATGTTGAACGCCATGCCAAAAAAAGTGATAAGCACGGTCTCCCAGAACCCGACCATTTCGACGTCGCCCATGAGCGTTAGGTGTTCCAGGTTGCGCGCTTTCGCGAGAGCGATGGCGCGGCGCAGGACATCGGGTTTGAAACGCACATCGGCATCCGTGAAGAGCAGCCAATCGCCGGTGGAGGCTTCGTAGGCTTTCTGGAGGGCGTGAGGCTTGCCGAGCCAGCCGGCAGGGAGTCGCGTGACGTGGACAACGCGAAGCCGCGGATGCGCGGCAGCGAATTCGTCAAGGATGCGGCCAGTCGAGTCCTGCGAACGGTCGTCCACAGCGATGACCTCCAGGTCCGGGTAATCGATTTCCATCAGCGTGGCGAGCGCGGCGGGCAGTTTTTCCTCTTCGTCACGCGCGGCGAAGAGCATCGAGATGGGCGGACAATCGGTGCCGGTTGCAGGTGCGAAATCCTTGATCCAGGGAAGACGAATGGCGCCGTAGGCAACGCGGAGGCCGTGGGTGAGCCAGAAGAACGCGATGAAACCAAAGAGAACCAGTCCGAAAAGATGCATGGAAATTGGTGTCAGCGTTGCCCTCGGGTTATCCTAGCACGGGATGCCGAATAGCCTTGCCATCATCGGGGCGGGACGCGTGGGACGGGCGCTGGGACGCCGCTTGCGCGAGCTGGGCTGGAAGATTGGCGCGGTCGTTACCCGCAGCGAGCCAAGCGCGCGGCGGGCCGTTCGGTTCATCGGAGCTGGGAGAGCTTGCGCCGGAATGACGCGGCTGACCCTGGCCTCGCGGGTGATCCTGATTGCCACGCCCGATGACGAAATCGCAGTTGTTGCGCAAGAATTGGCGCGGATCGGCGAAGAAGAGTTGCGCGGGAGAGTGGTGCTGCACACCAGCGGAGCGGTGGACTCTACTGTGCTCGCTGCCGTCCACGAGCGGGGCGCGATGGTCGGATCGATGCATCCGCTGCAATCGTTCAGCGGAATCTCGGTGCCTTCGCTGGAAGGCAAGGTTTTTACGATTGAAGGCGAAAACCAAGCGGTACGAGTGGCGCGGCAGATCGCGCGGTCGCTTGGAGGATCGCCCGTGCGCATCGCAGGAAGCAAGAAAATCTTGTACCACGCTGCAGCGGCGATGGCCGCGGGTCATGTGCTCGCGGTGGAGGAAGCCGCCACGCACTTGCTCCTCTCGCTTGGGATGAGGCGGGGCGAAGCCGTGCGCGCGTTGTTGCCCCTGACGCGCCAGGTTCTGGAGAATTTCGAGACGTTAGGGCCACGCGCGGCGTGGACGGGTCCGCTCGCTCGGGGCGATTACAAAGTGGTGCGGGCGCATTTGGAAGCACTGCAGGAATCGCCGGAGGAATTTGCTCAAACTTACGAGGCACTAAGTCATCTGGCGGCGCGCGTGCTCGCAAGAAATTCTGCCGGAGTGCTGGCCGAATTGGAGAAGATTTCCGTGGAAAAGAAACCAACAGCAAAGGCGATAGGGGGCAACGGGTGAAACGACTGCAGATTGCGATGGAAAGTACGAAACTGGCAAATGGATTAAATGTTGTGGTCGCGCCGGATACCACGGCGCCGGTGGTGACCGTGGGGGTGTACTACAAAATCGGATTCCGCCTCGAGCCGCCGGGGCGCAGCGGCTTTGCGCATCTGTTCGAACACATGATGTTTCAGGGCTCCGCGAATGCGCCAAAGATGCAACACATCAAGCTGGTCAATTCCAGCGGCGGCATGCTGAACGGCTCGACGAGTTACGACGTGACGAACTACTACGAAGCTGTCCCTTCGAATGCGTTGGAGCGCGTGCTGTGGCTCGAAGCGGACCGCATGCGCGCGTTGAAAGTCGACGACGAAAATCTGAAAAACCAGCGCGACGTTGTCAAGGAAGAAGTTCGCGTCAACGTGATGAACCAGCCTTATGGTGGTTTCCCGTGGCTGGACATGCCGCCGGTGGCTTTTCGAAATTGGGCGAACGCGCACAATTTTTACGGTGATTTTGCCGATCTCGATGCCGCGGACTTGGCTGACGTGCAGGCATTTTTCAAAACGTACTACGTGCCCAATAATGCCGTGTTGCTGATGCTGGGCGATGTGAGGGCGGAAGAAGGCCTTGCGTTGGCCAGGAAACATTTTGGCGAGATTCCGGCGGGGGCGCCGCCGCCGTTCGCCGATCCCAGCGAGCCCGAACAAGCAGAGGAGCGGCGCGGAAACGTCGAGGAGAAGTTCGGGACGCTTCCCGCGATGGCCATCGGCTACCTCATGCCGAAAAGGCGCACGGCCGATTGGTGCGCCATGGCGTTGCTGGATCAGGCATTGCACGGCGGACGCGCAGGACGAACGCACCGCGAATTGGTGATCGAAAAGCAGATTGCCGTCGAGGCCGGCGGTGGAATCGACGACATCTTCGGTTACAACGGGCCGACGCAAATGACCACGCGCATTCTGCACAAGCCGGAGTATTCGAGCCAAGCTACGCTGCAAGCGTTTGATGCCGTGATTCGCGAAGTACAGGAAAACGGCATCAGCGCGGACGAATTGGAACAACTGAAAGTAAAGTGGCGCTCGGATTATTACGCCACGCTCGAAGGTGGCCGCGGCGGATACATGCCGAAGTATGGCCTGATGCATCTCCTCGCGTGCTTCACACTGTTCGATAGCGAGCCGCAACTGGTGAACACCATTCTGGATGGGTTTCTTGCCGTCACGCGCGAAGAGATTCAGGCCGTTGCCAAAAAATATCTGCGAAACGAAAAACGCGCGATTGTGTTTCGCACGCCGGTCAAGGCCGGAG
>DATNLB010000218.1:0-14752 GCA_035603095.1 Candidatus Acidiferrales bacterium | reverse complement strand
CGAATATTTTGTTCTTTCTATGACTCCTCGATCGGATGTCGCGGTGGCAAGCAAGCCGTCGGCGCGAGGAGAAATTCGCTAGCCCCCGAAGGTCAAGCTCGACTCAATCATGGTTAGATGTCCCCGCCGTACTGGCGGTGTACGGCACAAGTGTGGGATTGCGAGGATTCCCCATCCTGAACTCCTGCAATCCCCCCACTTGGATTTAGCTCCGGCATCCAGACTTACATTCTTTTCCAAACTCCGAAGAATCTCCGCACTACACTTTCTCTGAGGTCTGAGAGAATTACCTTTGGTGCGCGAGAGACGACGTTTGTCTTGTCCGCTCCATGATCCTGCCGCAACATGAATCGAAGTGAGGGATGGGCCAAAGCAGGCCCAGCGCATGACATCCGTGCTAGAAATCCAGGATCTCCACGTTTCGTACCGCTCGCGCGAGGGGGTCTTGTGCCCGGCGTTAAACGGTGTCAGTTTTGGACTCATGCCCGGCGAAATATTGGGCGTCCTCGGCGAATCTGGATCGGGCAAAAGCACTCTCGCGGTATCGCTTGTGCGGCTCCTTCCCGGAAATGCGGAGATCATTCGCGGGGCTGTCCACTTTGAAGGGAAGGATCTTCTGCAGTCCAAGCCAGAGGAACTGCAGCAAATCCGTGGCCGGCGCATTTCGGTGATTTTCCAAGAGCCATCTCTTGCACTCCATCCAACCATGCGCGCTGGCGAACAGGTTCGCCAGGTACTGGCCGCGCACAGTTCCCCAGGAAAAAGCGCCCTGAACGAACGGACGCGTCAAGTGTTCGCAGAAATCTTTCCCGAAGAGGCGAACCGCATTTCGCGCTCTTATCCGCACCAGCTTAGTGGAGGACAACGCCAACGCGTGCTCATCGCGCAAGCGATCGTCTGCGGCCCTTCCGTGGTGATTGCCGATGAGCCGACCGCGTCGCTCGACCCCGCGACACAAATGGAAATTCTCGGAGTGTTTCGAACGCTCAGGGAAAGACTTGGTCTCGCGATGATCTTCATCACCCACAACCCCGCCCTGCTCTCAGGCTTTGCCGATCGTGTGCTGGTCCTTTACGGCGGCCAGGTCGTCGAATGTGGTCCAGCCGAAACGGTGCTTGCGTCGCCCCGGCATCCCTACACAAAGGCTTTGTTCCAGTCCATTCCGGCGGTTTCGGAAGGGCGCGGAAACGGTCGTAAGACCAGGCTGCCGGTAGTCCCCGGCGATTCCTCGCAGTCGTCCTTGCCCCGCGGAGGTTGTCCGTTCGAACCGCGGTGCACGGAAAGAATGAACATTTGCAGAGAGCGTGAGCCCGAGCTGGTGAACTTGAGCGAGTCTCATGTAGTTTCTTGCTTTAAGTATGAAGGTTAAAGGATCTGACGGCGGCCAAGACATGCAGCCACTTTTGAAGGCAGAAAGTCTCGTGAAGCGCTATGCAAAGCGGAGTCTTGCTGGCGCGCGAGAAGAGTTGCTCGCTCTAGATGGCGTGTCCTTCACCATTTTTTCCGGGACCACGCTGGCGGTTGTCGGGGAATCAGGATCCGGCAAAAGTACGCTGGCATCTTGTCTCGCCTGCCTGGAATCTCCTGCGGCAGGAAACATTTGGTTTGAGGGAAAAGACCTCGTCAAGCTCGGGGAGCGCGCGTGCCGTCAAGTTCGTCCGCAAATCCAACTCATATTTCAAGATCCCGCAAGCTCGTTGAATCCAAGATGGAGCGTGCTCGAGATACTCGTTGAGCCGCTGATTTTACAGCGCAAATTCAAGCGTGAAGAAATGAAGCAGCGCGCGAATTCCTTGCTCGAACGAGTTGGTCTTTCCCCGGACATTGTGGGGCGGCTTCCCACGGAGTTGAGCGGTGGTCAACGCCAGAGGCTGGCCATCGCTCGCGCATTGGCGCTCGAGCCTAAGCTCTTGATTCTGGATGAAGCGCTTTCGGCTCTCGATTGCTCGGTGCAGGCGCAAATCGCCAACCTCCTGATGGAACTGCAAAGCTCTCTGGGGATGACGTATTTGTTCATTACTCATGACCTGGCCATGGCCGCTTACCTGGCTGACGAAATCGCCGTGATGAATCGCGGGCGTATCGTGGAGCAAGGTCCGGCGGAAAAAATCTTGAAGCAGCCCCAGCATGAAACTACACTCCGGCTGCTCGCGGCCATGCCGAGAATCACGCGCTCGGCGCTGCCTGCAGTGGAGCAATAATGCGCTACCTGCTGCGCAGGATGGGTCACGCTTTGTTCTTACTTGCCGGCGTGTCCATTCTAGCTTTCCTCTTCACGGCGTTAGCCCCGGGAAACTACTTCGACGAAATGCGTTTGAACCCGCAGATTGCGCCGGAAACGATGGCCGCGCTGCGCGCGCAATACGGTTTCGACAAGCCGCTGCCCGTCCGTTATGTAACCTGGCTGAGTTCCGTAATTCACGGCGAGATGGGATTCTCGTTTGGCTATAACAGTCCCGTTGCGCCTCTTCTGCTGATGCGCGCGCGGAACACGCTGCTCCTGACAATTACGGCCACGCTGCTCGCCTGGGCGATCGCCCTGCCACTCGGGGTATGGAGCGCGGAGCGTCTCGGGCGTCTGCCCGACCGTTTGCTCTCGTGGGGAACTGCGGCGCTTTTGGTAATCCCCGACTTGGCACTTGCGTTGGGACTTCTGGTGCTTGCTGTGAGGACTGGATGGTTTCCAACGGGAGGTATGGCTTCCGTCGATTTTGAAACTCTTTCACCGCTCAACAAGTTGCGCGATCTGGCGTTGCACATGATTCTGCCCGTGACGGCGCTCGTGCTCTCCGCTTTGCCGCTGCTCGTTCGTCATGTGCGCGCTGCCGTAGCGGATGTGCTCAACGCTCCGTTTCTGCTGGCTGCCGTAGGGCATGGCATCCCAAGACGCACGCTCTTGTATCGCTATGCGCTTCCGGCGGCGGCGAATCCCTTGATCTCCCTTTTTGGTTTCAGCATCGGTGCATTGTTGAGCGGATCGCTTTTGATCGAAGTGGTGATGAGCTGGCCAGGACTAGGGCCGCTGCTATTGGAGGCCATCCTGGCGCGCGATCTGTACGTAGTGGTCGGAGGCATCCTGTTCTCCACGCTTTTCCTGGTCGGAGGAAATTTGCTGGCCGACTTGCTTCTTTACTGGGCTGATCCGCGAATCCGTACCGAGAGCAGCGCACGATGAGAGCGCGGCGCACGTTCGCGAAATGGCTCGTCGCACTTGGCGTGCTGCATGGAGTCGTAGTCTGCGCGGGTTTCTTCGCGCCTTACGATCCCGTCGAGCAGGATCGGAAAAGCCCGTATCTACCGCCCATGCGGGTTCATCTCATGGATGCGAACGGCCATTTCCACGCGCGGCCCTTTGTGTATTCTCTGAGATTGCGCGAAGGCTCGTTCGACCAATATGAGGAAGACACCACGGAGATCCATCCCGTGAAGTTTTTCCTGAGCGGGGCTCGCTATTGGATTCTGGGATTCCTGCCGTGCCGAACGCATTTTTTCGGCGCCGAGAAAACACGGATCTATCTTCTCGGTACTGATGCTTATGGCCGCGACCAGTTTTCGAGATTCCTCTTTGGCGGGCAGGTATCGCTCCTTGCCGGCATTCTAGGGGCAGGGATGACACTGTTCCTCGGCTTGTGCGTTGGTGCGGTGGCAGGCTACTATGGCGGTTGGAGAGACAGCGTGCTCATGCGCTTCGCTGAACTCTTTCTGGCGTTGCCGTGGCTGTATCTTCTTTTCGCTCTCCGCGCTTTCCTGCCTCTAGCGGTCGGCCCGCTGGAGGCATTTTTTCTGATCATCGCGGTCATCGGTGCAGTAGGCTGGGCCCGTCCCGCGCGGCTCGTTCGTGGCGTCGTACTCAGCGCCAAAGAACGCGACTTCGTTCGCGCCGCGCGAGGATTCGGAGCATCAAATGGGTACTTGCTCCGGCGTCACATCCTGCCGGAAACTTCCAGTGTGCTTTTGACCCAGGCAGCGATTCTTATCCCCCAATACGTGTTGGCGGAGATGACCCTCTCGTTTCTCGGGCTGGGGGTCCCCGAGCCGGTGCCAAGCTGGGGAAACCTTCTCTCCAGCCTGCAGCAATACAGCGTGCTGGTCTCTTATTGGTGGATGTATTTGCCTGCCCTGATCATGGTGCCGTTCTTTCTAGGGTACCTGGGTCTTGCGAGTTCATTGCAGGAGCGCCGCGAGGCGTACAAGATAGAAATGAGCAGTCTCGGGAGCCTGCCGTGAAAAGACCGAGAGCCAATACCCGTTGCTGCTGGATCCTTTCGAGCCTGCTCCTGCCCCTTCTCGCTCTTGCCGGCCACCGAACTGCTGCCTCTCCCCAACAGAAAAGCGCAGCAGAAGAATTACTCGTACTCCCGGGAGAAGTGGGCCGGCCGGGCGGGCGCCTCGTCATGTCGCTCCGTGGCGAACCAAAGACCTTGAATCCATTGATTGTTGCTGACACGCGATCCCGCGAAGTCATCGCTGTCATGCAGGCCGACCTCGTCCATATCAACCGCGCGACGCAACTGACGGAACCTGCGCTGGCCAAGTCCTGGAAAATCTCTCCCGATGGGCTCGCCTACACACTCGTTCTCCGGCAGGGCATCAAGTTTTCAGACGGGCAGCCGCTCGATGCGGACGATGTGCTCTTCACGTTCCGCGTGTATCTCGACGAAAACGTGCACGCCCCGCAGCGGGACCTCTTGATCGTCGGCGGAAAACCGATCGTTGTCCGCAAAGTTGACGCGCACACCGTAGTTTTTCAACTGGCCAAGACTTACGGCGTGGGCGAAAGGCTGTTCGATGGGTTGGCGATTCTTCCCCGGCATCTCCTGGAAAAACCCTACCAGGAAGGGAAGTTGGGGCAAATCGGATCCCTGGCCACGGCCGCGGATCAATGGGCGGGACTCGGTCCGTTCCGGCTGAAGGAATACGTCGCAGGGCAACGGCTAGTCTTGGAGCGCAATCCTTATTATTGGAAATCGGATGCCAAAGGCAATCGCCTGCCTTACCTGGATGAACTCGTATTTCTATTCGTCCCTAACGCAGACGCGCAGGTCTTGAAGTTCCAATCGGGCGAGACGGATGCGATCAGCCAGTTGAGCGCGGAAAACTTTTCTGTCTTATCGAAGCAGCAGCGCAGTTACACCATGGTGGATGCCGGGCCCGGACTGGAGTACAACTTTCTCTTTTTCAATCTGAGTGATGCCGAAGAGAAAACATCCCCGGAAATGCAGCGGAAACAAAAATGGTTCCGCGAAGTGAAGTTTCGGCAGGCCGTTTCGGTCGCCGTGGACCGCGAGGCTATCGTGCGGCTTGTCTATCAGGGGCGCGGCGCGGCCCTTTGGGGACTGGTGGCGCCGGGCAACCGACGGTGGGGGAATGAAAAACTCGCTCATCCGGCGCGGTCGCTCGAACGCGCACGCACTCTCCTCAAGGAGGCGGGGTTTTCCTGGGGCGCCGATCCCAACGGAGAATCCACGCTCTTGGATTCCGGCGGGAAACCCGTGGAATTTTCCATCCTCACAAGTTCTTCGAATGCCGACCGCGCCAAGATGGCGGCGCTCCTTCAGGACGACTTGAAGCAGCTGGGAATGCGCGTTCAAGTTGTGCCACTCGAATTTCGCTCCCTGCTCGATCGCGTTACGCAGACCAAAGAATACGATGCCTGCGTGATGGGAATCGCGAGCTTCGACGCCGATCCGAATTCCGACATCAATGTTTGGCTGTCGAGCGGGGGAACACATTTGTGGAACCCCTCGCAAGCGCACCCGGCCACTCCGTGGGAAGCAGAAATCGATCGTTTGATCGAGGAACAGATGTCTGCGCGCACTTTCGAGCAGCGGAAGAAAATTTACGACCGCGCGCAGGAGCTTCTGGCGGAGAATCAGCCCATGATTTTCCTGGCCAGCCCGAACATTCTTGCCGGCGCCAAAAACTCCATCGGCAATTTTCATCCCGCCGTTCTGGAACCGTACGTACTCTGGAATGTGGAGCAGCTCTACCTCAAAATGGGGACGGAGAATGCCACCCGATGAGCCCCGTTTTGACCAAAGCCGCGAAGAAGCCGCCCGCCGCGTGGAACGACACGAAGCTCGTCAAGGCTTGTCTCTCTGGCGATGAGGAAGCGTGGTCTTTGCTCATCGATAAGTACAAGGCACTGATCTATTCGATTCCCGTGAAATACGGTTTGTCACGGGAGGAAGCCGCGGACGTTTTTCAGGCCACCTGCACGGAACTTCTCGTGCGCCTGCCCGACCTGCGCGAACCGCGTGCACTGCCCAAGTGGCTGATGCAGGTGGCGCGCCACGAAAGTTACCGCTGGAAGCGGCAAAGCCAGCGCACGGTGAGCCGCGATGATGAGGAAACGGATTTACCGGAGCCGGCCACGCCCGCGGTAGCCGAAAGTCTCGTTCAGCAGACGCAGCAAGAGCAGATGCTGCGAGAAGCCATGGCCTTGCTGAAGCCGCAATGCCGGCGGCTGGTGGAGCTGCTGTTTTTTGAAACGCCTTCACGGCCTTACACGGAGGTCGCAGCGGAACTGGGCCTCGCCGTGGGTTCCATCGGATTTACCCGCCAGAAATGCCTGGAGCGGCTACGGGGGCAACTCGAGGAACTGGGTTTTAACTGATGCCCGCAACCCTCAGGAAAAATTCAAACGACACGCTGATGGCCGAGCTGGGGCAACTATCCAGCGAACCGGCGCGCCGCAAGTTTCTCGCGCAACACAAGAAGTTGTTCCGCCAGGAGACTGTCGAGCAACTCTCGCAATTGGTAGTCCAGAAAGTCCGCGTGAGCACGCAAGAAGCACTCCACTTGGCTGAGGCCGCGGTGCTCATTGCGAAACGCCTGCGCCGGAAAGAGGCTCTGGCCCTTAGCTTGCGCGCCAAGGCCAACGCTCTCTATTCCTCCGGCGATAACCGCGCCGCCATCGACCACCATCAACAGGCTGTCCGGCTTTACGAAACCCTGGGCATTTGGGACGAAGCCGCGCGGACTTTGAGCAGTTCTATCCAGCCGATGATCCTAGCGGGTGAGTACGACCAGGCGTTTCAAGCTGCGGAACGTGCGCGAGAAATTTTTGCGCGTCTCAACGATCCCAGGCGCTTGGCACGCCTGGAAATAAACGTCGGGAACATCTATCACCGCCAAGACCGTTTCGAAGAGTCCATCGCGCACTACGAGCGCGCTTACACCGAACTGATGCCATACAAAGACACGGAGGGAATCGCCGTCGTCCTCAGCAATATGGCTGTCTGCCTGATCAGCCTGAATGATTTTCCGCGGGCCCTGGCCATCTACCGGGGAGCCCGCTCGTTCTGCCAGCAGAACAACATGCCTCTCCTCGTAGCGCAGGCGGACTACAACATTGCTTATCTCTATTACCTCCGCGGCGAGTACAGCCGTGCCATCGAGGCGCTCTATGCGGCGCGCCGCGCCTGCGAAGCCACTGGCGACGCGTATCACTTCGCGCTATGCCATTTGGACCTTTCCGATATCTATCTGGAACTGAATCTGAGCGAAGAAGCCCGGGAAATAGCGCATGAAGGATTCCTGCGATTCGAAAAACTCGGGATGGGCTATGAGGCCGCCAAGACACTCGCGAACGAAGCCACGGCTTTCGGCCAACAAGGGAAAACGGTTCAGGCTCTGGAGCGCTTTGCAAAAGCCCGAGAGATGTTTGGGCATGAAAAAAACCTCGTTTGGCCCTGGCTGATCGATTTGTACCAGGGCTTGTTGCTCTTCCATGAGGGACGGTACTTCGAGGCACGGCGGCTGTGCGTGGCGGCCGCCGCTTTTTTCGATCGATCGGCGCTCCCTGGGAAAGCCGTGCTCGCGCACCTGTTGCTCGCGCGCATCGCTCTGCAGGTGGGAGACCCGGCGGAAGCACAAAAGGAAACGGACGAATCTCTCGCGCGGCTGAGAGGCCTTCAGACACCGGTGCTTGCCTATCAAGCTCACCTGCTCGAAGGACAGATCGCTCAGGCTCGCAACGACCGCCCTGCCGCGCACCAGGCCTACTTGGAAGCCAGGAAAGCCCTGGAAGCCTTGCGCAGCCGATTGCAAGGCGAAGAACTAAAAATCTCCTTTATCAAAAATAGAATGCAGGTCTACGAAGCTCTGGTGGACCTGTACATTGCCGGAGATGGAACGGAGAACTCCGCCGAAGAGGCGCTCGCCTGCATGGAAGCCGCGAAATCGCGCAGCATGATCGAAATGATATTTCAAAGTGGACAGAGTCTTCCGCTGGGAGAGGCGGGACAAAGCGATCTTGTCCGCAGGATCAGAGACCTGCGCGAGGAGCTCAACTGGTATTACCACCGCATCGAGCTCGAGCAGCTTCGTCCCGAAGAAAAATCCCACGAAAGACTCGGGAGTTTGCAGGAAAAGGCTCAATCGCAGGAGAAAGAGCTAATGCGAACTCTCCGCGAGCTTCCGGCGCACGAGCGGGAAAACGCCACGCTGGAGGCTCCCGCGGAATTTTCCCTCGCCAAGCTGCAAGCCCATCTTCCGGCGGACGCCACCCTTGTCGAATACTTTTCGGCTGGGGACCGCCTCGTGGCCGCCGTCATCTCCTGCAAGGAAATCCAGATTCTGCCCGTGACCCTGCTCTCCCGGGTCGCTCATTTTTTGCAATTGCTGCGATTTCAACTCTCCAAGTTTCGCATGGGCAACGAATATGTCCGGCGATTTGAAGAACCGCTCTTGCGTGCCACGCACAGCCATCTGGAATCTCTTTATGGCGAGCTCATCGCGCCACTGCGCCCATTTTTCCAAGGGAAGCACCTCATTGTTGTTCCGCACGGCCCTCTCCATTTCTTGCCATTCCACGCTCTGCGAAATGGCGAAGAATATCTCTGCGACGCCTTCACGGTTTCCTACGCCCCCAGTGCCACGGTTTTCTGCTGGTGCCAGGAGAAGGCGGCGAGCGCCAGCACAAGCTCTCTCGTTTTTGGAATCGCCGACGAACGAGCGCCCCAAATCCTGCAAGAAGCCCAATCCGTGGCCGCGCTCTTGCCGCACTCTTCGCTCCACGTTGGAGACCACGCGACTTCCTCCGTGCTTCGTAAAAAAGGCCCGCAGAGCGGCCTCCTTCATCTCGCTACGCACGGCATCTACCGGCAAGATAACCCGATGTTTTCGGGCATCCGGTTAGGCGATGGATACCTGAATCTGTATGACCTCTACCAGATGCGTTTGGACGCCAAGCTCGTGACCCTGAGCGGCTGCGCCACAGGCATGAACTTCGTCGCCGCCGGCGACGAATTGCTCGGACTTCAGCGGGGCCTATTCTGCGCCGGCGCAACGACGCTGTTGCTGTCTTTGTGGGACGTGCACGATCAAAGCACTTCGCAATTGATGCAACTCTTCTATCGAGAATTCCTGGGAACCGGCAACATGGCAGGCGCCCTGCAGCATGCCATGCAAGAACTCCGGCAGCAAAACCCTCATCCTTACTTCTGGGCGCCCTTCGTCCTGGTCGGAAAACTCTCTGATTCTGCAAGACTTACCTAATTTTCAGGCTCTTATATTTCTTGGACCCCGGTCTTCCCTTATACCATGAGGGTGATGGATCGTCCCATCCACTGGGGGAGCGCTCGGGACGCAGAAAGGAATTTGGGGGGAAGAGATGGAACACTTTACGACAGGGAAGTGGATCGATTTCGTGAATCAGGCCGTGGGCGCCAGCGAGAAACATTTGATGGAGCAACACCTGAAGCAAGGCTGTAAACGCTGTATGAAAACAGTTTCATTGTGGCAGAAAGTTCGCCAATCGGCGGCCGCGGAAGCGAATTACCAGCCTCCCGAGGGCGCCGTCAGACTTGCCAAGGCAGCGTTTGCAGGGGCCGCGCTGGCGGGTCAAAAGAAGGGAACGGAAAGCGGCATCAAAGTTCTCTTCGACAGTTTTCTGCAGCCGCTTTTCGAAGGAGCTCGATCGGCGGGCGCTAGCTCGAGGCAGATGCTTTATCGCGCGGACCCTTTTCAGATCGATGTTCAGGTGGAGTCCAAGCTCGGCGGAAACTTCATCGTAGTTACCGGCCAGCTCCTGAACCTGAGCACTCCGGGAATTATTGGCCAGGATGCCCGCATCGCTCTTTCCAACATGCGGGGACAAGTGGTAAATGCCGTCACAAATCAATTTGGCGAGTTCAGCGGAGAGATTGAAAACAGCGGAGACCTGCAGATGACGTTCGCAAGTCCCGGTAGCCCCCCAATCGTGATTTCGCTCCGGGATGCGCTCGGGAGTCTGCCTGGAGTTGGGCGATGAACGGCCATCCATTCATGCAGTTGCCGCACCTCGCCGCCCCGGTACGAAAGTACCAAGACCGCTGGCAATTTTGTTTAGACAGGAAGACCCATACGTACTATTGGCCCGGAAGATCTGCCCAGCAAGACTTGAAGGGCAGTCAATCGCGCCCATACCGGTCAATTCACTTTCAGGAGAACCCTTCGAAGGGTTTAAACTATGACACGCAGGCTCACCATACTCGTCGCGATGATTACCCTGATGCTTGCTTTTTCGAAGCCGGCAGCAGCGCAAAACCGCTATATTGTCCGCACGACGGGCGGTCTGTCCTCCGTCCTGAATCTCTGCAATCTCCTCGAATGCCAGGTCCAGGGTGGCCTGGACGGCCCGGTCGGCCAGAACTTTCTTGTGACCTCCTCCAATAACTTCCTCGCAAACCTTGTAAACGGTGGCCTGACGCTCGTGGAATCCTTGCTGGGGATCGTGAGCGTTGAGGTCGACCACCTCCTGCCCATCCCACAACCGCCGCTCGGCAGCTTCCCCTCTGGTCTCTACGACAAGACCCCTGTGAATTACTTCGGCACCATCGTTTGGCACGGTTACGCGACCCAGCCGGCAACACAGATTATTCGTCTCGTGGATGCGCAGAACGGCTTTCGCATCAGCGGTACAGGCACCGTTGCTGTAATTGATACGGGTGTAGACGTCAACCATCCCGTTCTCTACCAAGTGCTGCTCCCCGGCTATGACTTTACGCGGAACCAGCCAGGCGCCTCCGAATGGCTCGATGTGAGCGGTCTGCAAAGCGGCTATGTCGACACCAACACTCAGAATCAGCAGCCAGGTTATGTGCAACAGTCCACGGCCGCGGTCCTCGACCAGTCCACCGCCGCGGTACTCGATGGCGGACCGTACTCCGCATTTGGCCACGGCACGATGACCACCGGGCTTGTCCACCTGGTTGCGCCCAACGCTAAGATCCTTCCGCTCAAGGCCTTCTCTTCGAACGGCACGGGCTATCTTTCGAATATCGTTGCCGCTCTTTACTACGCCGTCCAGCACCACGCTAACGTCGTGAATATGAGCTTCGATCTCACCTCTTCATCGCCGTCGCTCACTCAGGCGGCCGCCTACGCCAATAAAGCCGGCGTCGTTCTTGTCGCTGCTGCTGGAAACGAAAGCACGAGCGCGCCTGTTTATCCCGCAGCACTGAACAGTTATGTCGTTGGCATTGCCTCGACGACGAATTGGGACAGTCGCTCATCTTTTTCGAATTTTGGTGCAACGGATGTCTGGATTGCTGCGCCTGGCGAAAATATCATCAGCACCTTCCCCGGCGGTACATATGGAAGTGCTTCTGGCACCTCGTTTAGTTCGCCGATTGTCGCTGGCGCCGTATCTCTGATGCTCAGTGCGAAGTCCTCGCTAAATCAGAATCAGGCATCGAACTCGCTGTCCCACGCGATCAAGCTCACTCCAGATCTCAATCACGGCCGTCTGGATGCGTATCAAGCTGTCTCCGCCTGGATAAATAACTCCGGCTCAACATCCGGTTCCGGCTCTGGCTCCTGCTTCCTTTTATGCTGGTAGCTGCGATGTCGAACGACCACATTCCGGCGCCCGTGGAAGGTTCCTCTTCCTTCGCGGCGCTGGAGTCTCTCCGCGTCAAGCAACTCGAAGAACAGACTTCCGCTCTTCGCACTTCGGTCATCTGCGCGTTCAACCAGCTCCTCGACTTGAAAGATCTCAATACCGGCGTGCACAGCACACGGCTGGCGGAATGGGGTATGCGTGTCGGGCAGGAACTGGGTCTGGAAGAAGCCGAACTTCAGAATCTCGAAGTTGCCGCGCTCCTGCATGACATCGGTAAAGTGGGCATCCCGGATTCCATTCTCCGCAAGCCTGAGCGTCTCGACCAGGAAGAGTATGCGCTCATGAAAAAACACTCCGAGTACGGCTGGGCTGTGCTGCGCATGCTCCCGGGTTTCGAACGCGCGGCCCTTGACATCCTGCATCATCACGAATCTTTCGATGGAAAGGGATATCCGGCGGGACTTCAAGGCGCTGAAATTCCCGTAGTTTCACGGATCGTCTGCGTCATCGATGCTTTCGATGCCATGGTTTCTTCTCGTCCCTATCGCAAAGGCCTGCCATACCAGGAAGCGGTACGCCGGCTCAACGAGGCCAGCGGCACGCAGTTTGACCCTGTTGTCGTTCAGTCCTTCCTCTCCTTCGCGGAATCAGAAATGTCCCCTGTCTTCGCCGCCGCCGGCACGTCGGTTTCATCCGCCCTGTAAACACACTTCCCCGGTGCACGTGTTAAGAATCTGTGTTGCTAAACTATGTACGCCAGACCGTATTCTGTATGTGCGTTCTCGGGGCAGTTTTTGTAACTGACGATGCGTGCAGGTGCAAAGATATTCGGCGCTTTAGACGAATAGGGTGCGGCTAATTCGACGTGGGAGCCTTCCGCGTAGTTGTTGCTGCTGCAGAATCTGACGCCTCCAGGCGCGAGGTCCACGACGAGCACGATTTCGTCGCCAAGAGGCGGCTGGCGAATG
Organism: Candidatus Acidiferrales bacterium; assembly: GCA_035603095.1. Taxonomy (GTDB): domain Bacteria; phylum Acidobacteriota; class Terriglobia; order Acidiferrales; family UBA7541; genus Acidiferrum. The sequence continues at coordinate 1,957 of DATNLB010000218.1, read as the reverse complement.
CACCCAACCGCTTCCAGCCTTATGCGCCCGTGGGAACGCTTCTCGTGATCGTCGGGCTCCAACTCGGCCCCCGAATTCGGCCCCTGACTATCCGATCGGAGTGGGAAACTCGACGCTGCAAGCATCTCGCCATAAGGCCGATTCCAGGTGGTCCAGTTGCGGCATTTGGAGCAGAAGCGTGCAAGACTGCAGTGGGCGACAAAGCCCTTTGCGTCGAACTCGTTCAAGTACGCCACTTCGACTTGCCGGCACGTAATACACCGGAGCAGGACGCGTACGACCGCCTTCTGTGATTCGACAAACGGGGGAAACGTGATGCCCCACAAAGTGACGGCGGGTTCCAGGAGCTTGATGCCGTAAACGTGGCCTTGGGGTTGGTCCTTAATTTTCTCCACTACTTGGGCCTCTGCCTGTTCATTGCCATTGCCGCATTGAATGAGGATGTTCTGGCCGCCGCGAAAATCCAGATCCACCGCGATGGTCGCACCGTAGCGGCTGACGCCTAGTGTGCGTCCTTCCCTGAAAAATTTTTGAGTCTTTTCAACTTTTCCCGAAACGGAAATCGGCAGACTGATAAGAATTCGCTCACTCCGACGCACATTCTTGGCCACCGGGAAGGGCTGTCTCTCTTTCTTGGAAGAGACGCCTCCAGCATCGTATTTCACTCCCATTTCTCCTCCCCTGGCGAGTCAGCTACGGCAGAGTTAGGCAAAACCTTATTCTTTCAACGTGGTGCCAGCCATGATCATTACGGGGTGTAAGGGTAAGGAAGTCAATCCCGCGAGAACCCTCTTCTAGGACCAGATTGTACCCTAGGGTCTAGTAGGGTGAATACCTGCAAACGAGCATCTGTCAATGCAGCCAGGCGCAGGCGACGTGAAATCCCCTAAGGAAGAGAAGAGCTTCGGCTGCGTATTGGTGAATGCCGGCTCTTCTGGTCGTACCGATCCCGACACGCCCGACGCCACAGGTGCTACACTGCACGGCCTGGAGCCGACTATGACCAACCAGCTCACTCGACGCCAGCTCCTCTCCGTCGGAGCCGCGGCAAGCGTCGCAGCTCTGCCAACCCCGCGCATACTCGCTGGCGCTGCGGCGCGCGCTGAGATGCCACGGCGTAAGTTCTATGCGATTCTGAGCCTCGGACGCCTTGGTTTCCAAGCCACTTTCCCGGAGTCGCTCGAACTCACCGTCAAGCACGGTTTCGAAGGCCTGGATCCTGATCCGAACCACTTCGCTTCGCTGGGCGATGATGGGCTCAAGCGTCTCCTTGACGACTTGCGGGCCAAGAATCTCAGATTCGGCGCTGCGGGTCTGCCGGTGGAGTTTCGCAAGGATGAAGCGAGATTTAGCGACGGACTGAAAAACCTCCCGGCCACGGCTGACATCCTGCAGCGAGCAGGCGTGTGGCGCGTCAGCACCTGGGTTCTCCCTTGCAGTAATGACCTCACCTACCCTCAGAACTTCCGCCAGCACGCCGGCCGCTTGCGCCAGTGCGCGCAGATTCTCGCGGACCATGGCCAGAAGCTCGGCTTGGAGTACGTTGCGCCGCGCACTCTTTTGCGGAGCCAGCGGCATCCCTTCATACACACCATGAGCGAGATGAAGGAGCTGATCGTCGCTATCGGTACGAACAACCTTGGCATTCAGCTCGATAGCTGGCACTGGTTCAACGCGGAAGAGACGGACAAGGACCTGTTAACGCTGCGCGGCTCGGACGTGCTGACCGTGGACCTGAACGATGCCCCCATCGGCCTGTCGCTGGATGAGTACCGGGATGACCACCGCGAGCTGCCTGCCGCCACCGGCGTCATTCCGGTGAAGGACTTCCTGGGTTCGCTGGTCCAGATCGGCTATGACGGCCCCATCCAGCCCGAGCCGTTCAACGCTGCTCTGCGCGCCAAGTCGCTCGACCAGGCTTGCGCCAGCGCCTCCGCCGCCATGAAGACGGCCTTTA
>DATNLB010000495.1:0-2801 GCA_035603095.1 Candidatus Acidiferrales bacterium | reverse complement strand
TAGCGCAGAACCGTGCGATCTCCGAGCGCCACCGCACCACCCTGATCAAAACGGACGCCTCGGAAAGTGGGTCCGACGGGTCCCAGCTTGGCTTCGCGAAGGACCAACGCGGTATGCGGGCCGGCACCGAGGGTCCCCGTTGGCAACCACACAGTGGCGATGCCGCCAGCGGGGCTATCGCCGTCGTAGCTCACCTGGCCTGCCAGGATCATCCTGCTCGTGCCGCCCAACTTCTGGTCGTAGGCCACGGCGGTTGCAGGTGAAGAGGCAATGCTGGAAGCCGAACTGGGGCGCCGCGCGCCATCCGTGAATTCCATTCGCATCCTTGGTGTGCGGGCCCTGCCGGAATCGCCACTGACCGTAGAGGCACTCAACGTGCCGTGGTCCACCCATTCTAGGACCGGACGCATTGTCGAAGCGGATCGCAACACCCATTTCCAATCGTCACCTTCCGCGGTGTTGTTCGAGGGCATGCGCCGCAACTGATCCAGCGATGCAAACATGGATTCAAGTTCAATGCGAACGACGGTCGTCACGTTCGAAGTGATGCGAATGTGTTTTTCAAGTGTGGGAAGAAAACCTGCGAGAGTAACGCGGACGGTGTAAAAACCGGGGGCGAGCTTGTCACCCCGGAACATACCTTGCGTGTTGGTCAGGAAACCGCGCGTGGCCGCAACTCCCATCGCTTCGGAAATCAACTCCACGCTCGCGCCCATCTGCGGCGTACCCGCAGCGTCGTGCACCACTCCTGCAAGCTTGCCCGAGACAGGCTTCGCTTGCGCGGCCGCCGGAATCGCCGCGAAGGACGAAACCATGACGGTCAGGACCAGGGCCCCCAGGATTCGGAGCCGTTCCTGTTTCACTTTGTTTTACCTCCCCGGCGCAGCATTCGCCGCGGTCTTGGTCTCCGGCGGTGCTTTCACCGTGAACTCTGCCGAGCGCGAAATGGTCTGATTCGAAAGTCTGTCCGTGGCATTCACTTCAATCTTGTACTTCCCCGGTGGCAACGTTGCGAGCGGCAAAAGGCGCTCAATCGTAACCTGGTCGCCGGTCTGCTTCATCTCTTCCGTCGTTAAAGTGAATTGCATGCCCGGCACAAGCTGGTCGCCCTTCTTTACGTTGAACTGGAAAGTCCCGCTGGACTTGTGCGACTTGTCGTCCGGCTTCAGGTTGTAAACCTGCAGGTAAATGCCAAGCCTGTCGGCGGTCGTGAAATCCGCTTCCAGCCGCGGCCGGACCTTCGAGGAACCCAGCACGAACTGTCCCGCTCCGATTTGCTTCGCCGGAACGTGCTCGATTTGATCGGCAAGAATCAGCGAGCTGGCTTCCAGCTTGTCATCGTCGTACCGCGGCACCTGCAGGCGCGAGTTTACGACGCCGATATTTCCGCTCTGCACGTCCTTGATCACCAGATCCAGGCGGTAGAGGCCCGGGCGCAATGGAACGGCCTTCTGATAAATCGATTGGAGCTTCAAGGATTGCTGGTAAAGAGAATCCGGGAAATCACGGCTCATGGAATCTTCAAACGTTTGTACGACACGGCCCGTGAGCGTGCTCACGCGCCCGAATATGTTGAGCACTGCGGTATGAATTCCATCCTTGGCTTGAAAGGAGAGCTGGCTGTTCGGGACCTGCACGGTGACGGGCACGAGCACCGTGTCATTCGTCACCTTCAGGTAATCGGTGCGCCAAGTGAAATGCACCTGATCCCGGACGATGCGAGAGGTTACTACCGCTTCGAGATCCTTAAATTTTACCTCGGGTGGTTTATTGACCTTGGCGTAGAGCTCCAGCCGGCTGAATTCGTTCATGCTGGCCGGCTGACCACCCATGGCTGTCGGCAGATTCGTGCCGTCGGAACGCGTGAAACGGTCGGCTTTCGACGCCATGCCCATCGATTCCATCAAACTGAGACCCGCACCAGGCACGTGCAGCAGCGCGTCCTTTTCCGAGGGGTCCATAGTTAGGTGATATTCACCCGAGCCGCTGGGATCGACGAATTCCAAAATAATGTTCTCGCCGATGCCTTCCAGATAGCGCCAGCGCCACGTTTCCCACGGATAGGTTGACGTCGAGCCACCGCCCTCTTCCATGGGCCGGTCGTAAGTGCCGCCCGTGGGGTGCGATTCCACTTCATCCGCTGGACCCCACATGATGTACATGCGGCCGCGATCGGTCTTCCATCCCGGGATGCCCGAGGCATAGTGTTCGTTGGCGTAAGCAATCCGGCGGTAGTGCTCTTCCTTAAAGTCGTTTTCTGGGAGGTCGGGATTGCTGCTGCGCCGTAGCCAGAACTGCTCGATGAATTGCTCGCGCTCTTCGTTAGTATCCAGTTGAAGGAAAGCATTGCGCTCGTCGGGAGAAATAATGTAAGTGACGTCTTCCGTTAGCCACTGCCGGTAGGCACTGTCCAACTCCTTCAGCGTCCTCTTCATCTTCCGCTTTGTTTCCTTGTCCAACTTTTGGGGTACTACAGGGTTTCCCGGATCCTGGGCCTGTTGGGCGAAAACGGATGGGGTAGCAATAGCGATAACGATCAAAAAAAACGAAACGAACAGGGTCCGTACTGCCCTTGACATGAAGACACCTCAAACTTTTGGACGTTCCGATTCTAACCCCAGACTAGTTCCCCGTCAATCAGAGGAATCTCTAGCATTTTCTAAGACTTGCCCCCCCGGAATCCGTTAGATCATGGAACAGCTAGTTTGGTTGCCTGACACTTTTTGACCTGAACGAAGGTACAGGGAGAACCGCTGCGGAGAAGAACAAAGACCTAGCATGTAAGCCGATCCAGAATTCTT
>DATNLB010000768.1:0-2561 GCA_035603095.1 Candidatus Acidiferrales bacterium | reverse complement strand
CCGCCAGCCTCGGCGTGATCCCGAATCCCGACGCCGAATTCTCGCCGTTGGCGATCACCAAATCGATTTGCCGCTGCGCAACGATGTCCGCGAGGCGATCGTGAACGATCTGCCGTCCCGGCGAGCCGACGATGTCTCCTATGAAAAGTACGCGCATGAAGGAAGTTGTCCGTAGTCAGTTCTCAGTCTTCAGTGGGAAGGCACAGCCCCTGCTTGCAATATTGCCTGTGCCGGAGAACGGTCCACAATCTCTTCCCCAAAGAATCTTCTCGCGTTCCAATAAAGTTTCTTATCATTCAGCGATAAAGCTGCGCTTGCAAAACTCCCGCCGAACTGGCAACTGAATACAGACGACTGAAAACTATAATGGAGCGGACCGCTTGGCCGTGGAGAGCTAGGCCGTGAACCTCTGAAATAATAGGGCGCCACGAGCCAGCCGTTAGGCTTTCCTGCCCCGCTCGCGCGTCTGCATCCTCGCAACTCGAAGAGACTCGCCAGCGGGACAGGCCGTGCACACAGGCTGTCTATCCGCAGCACCTCAGAGATTCGTCATTGGTTCAAACAGCTTTCGCTCCCGCACCTGCTTCGAAGAACCGCTCCATTCCCATTGTAGCCTCCGCACCAAAGGGCGTCCAACCGTCGTGGCGCCCGGTCGCCAAAAGGTTTAACTCCGCCAAACACGACGACCGGAGGTAGAATCACTGACAGCAATAGGGGGGAAGCGTAATGCGAAAACAATTGCGGTCCAACTCTGCCTTCGGGCTGCTCTTCTTCATTTTTGCTCTGCAGCCCACAGCGCTTCGAGCGGATAGCTTGTCCGCCGCGCCGCCCGAACAGCTCGGCAATGTAAATTTCCCGACGAGTTGCACCGCGGAAGTGCAGCCCGTGATCGAAAAGGGCGTCGCGCTCCTGCACTCGTTCCAATACACGGAATCCGAGAAAACTTTTGCCGCCGCGGCCACCCGCGAACCGAAGTGCGCCATAGCGTACTGGGGCAAAGCGATGGCTCTCTTCCATCAACTCTGGGATTTTCCCAATGAGAAGACCTTGAATGAGGGCCGCAAAGACATCGAGAAAGCGCAAAAACTCCATTTGAGCAATCCGCGGGAACAAGGTCTTATCAACTCCGCCGCCGCTTTCTATCAGAAAAAATCAAGAATGACCCACGCGGAGCGTACGCAGGCCTACTCCTCAGTACTTGAGAAATTTCACGCGCAATCTCCCGACGATGTGGAATTCAGCGCATTCTATGCGCTCTCTCTCGTTTCGCTGGCAGACGAAGACGTGGATACCACTGCAAATCTCCAGAAAGCTATTTCCATTCTTGATCCTCTGCTTCAGCAGCATCCCGACCATCCGGGCGTGGCCCATTATTTGATACATGCCGCCGATCGTCCCGAATTCGCAGCCCAGGGCCTCGAAGCCGCCCGCCGGTATGCGGCCATCGCGCCGGACTCTGCCCACGCCCTGCACATGCCTTCGCACATCTTCGTGCGTCTCGGTCTCTGGCAGGATTCCATCACTTCGAATATTGCCGCGACGGCTTCCGCCGCTCACGCCGCGGAAATGCACCTGGCCGAGTTCCACTACCAGACCCATGCCATCGACTTCCTGAGCTACTCCTATCTTCAGAGCGGCCAGGAAGCCAAAGCGCGCGAACTCATCGAGCACAGCAATCACGTCGTTGGGGCGAGCGATGAAGATAAAGCCGACCACCGCGCTTATCTTGCCGCGCGGACTACGCTCGAATTACACCGCTGGAAGGAAGCCGCCGCTTTGCCGGTTCCAGCGATTCGCAAGAATTGGCAGGACACGACGTTTTGGGCGCGCGCTATCGGCGAAGCGCGCAGTGGCGACGTGGCCGGCGCGGAATCCGACATCAAGGAACTTACACAGCTCGTCGCCGACCGCGAGGAGCGCTCGAAGAAGCGCGGCTACACCGTCTCCACGGAAAAGGCCACCGATCTCCGCGAAGCCGAAGCCTGGCTGGCCTTCGCCAAGGGAAAATCCGACGAAGCTCTTCAAGAGCTGCGTGCCGGGGCCGACCGTCAGGACAAAGATGGCGGCGAGTCCGTCGGCATCCCCGCCCGCGAAATGCTCGCGGATATGCTCATGGAACTCAAGCGCCCCGCCGAAGCCCTCGCCGAATACAAGACGGTCCTCAAGAATTCACCGAACCGCTTCGACGGTCTTCTGGGAGCCGCGCGCTCCGCACAAGCAACCGGCGACACGGGTGGAGCCCAATCGTTTTACGCCAAGCTTGCCCAAGTCTGTGGCGCGGGCGCTGATCGGCCCGAGCTCGCCGAAGCGAAAACCTACCTCGCGCAGAAGTAGCGCACCCTCAATCCGGTCGGGAAAACTTCTTGGATGGGAAAGCAGGCGGGCCGGAATCTCCGGCCCGCCTGCTTTGTGACATTTGTTTAGAAGTGGAAGCCCAGCTCCGCCGTATACGCCCGCGGCGTGACAAAGTGCGTTCCGCTGAACGTGGACAGGAAGTTGTACAGCGCGGTTTTGTTCGTGAGGTTGATAGCTGTGAGGCGCAGGCTCCACTTGTAGTGATC
>DATNLB010000752.1:0-4044 GCA_035603095.1 Candidatus Acidiferrales bacterium | reverse complement strand
CGAATCATGTGGAGCATCTTCAGCATGTCGCGTAAACGAGCCGAAGCAGAAGACTGGCGGAACGTCTAGCCAGTGTGGGCTTGGGCTTATGACTCTCTTTCTTTAGCTACCTAGGCCGATGGCCCCGACGATTGGAACGTTCGCGGGACCTTTCGAGTGACGCCCACACGCTATGTGCGCGAACGACCACTCCAGTCCCGTCGAATCAGGTGCAATTGTGCGGCCAATCGCATAGCGGCATGGAAACGGAATGTTGTTTCCAAGACGAAGGTAAGTCTTTGCGGGTGCAGTGTTTAGGGCCGCGGTAACGAGCGGTCGAAGGACATGGGCGGGAATGTTCAAGCAAATATTGCTCACACTGAGACAGGATGTGTCACCTTGACACGCTTGCGAGCCAGGATGCGACAGGAGTAACCGAGTGCAGAGATAAACGCGGCTTTTCAAGATGGTTGGTACTGGACCAGTTTGGAAGGCCAATCCTGGATCACTTCCGGATTTGCCGACGACTCGTCCACGAGCGTCGAATCCGCTCCGCAACCGATGAACTTGATGCAGTTGGCTTGACTCCGCTGAACCCTCCACCGGATAATCGACCCCGTTTCTGTGGGTTCTCCGCGCATAGTCAGTCTGGATCACTTCCCGGGTAATCACGCGAAATGAAAGGAGCGCCGAAAATGAAAAAGTTCGTGGCCTTTTCTGTGGTGACGCTGGGGTGTGCCTTACTTCTGTGGATGCCGAAAGCACGCACCGCTGCGAACAATGAAGCGGAAATCCGACGGTTGTTAGACAGATGGGCCAAGGCCTTCCATGCCAGGGATCTTGACGGAATTATGTCCATCTACGAGCCAGGGCAAGCACTGGTGTCGTTTGATATCGTGGCGCCGCTGCAATACGTCGGGTTTGATGCGTATAAGAAGGACTATCAGGAATTCCTCGACCAGTTTCAGGGTACTGTCGACATCGAATACCGCGACCTAAACATCGTTGCGGGCGACACGGTGGCCTTTAGCCGCGGCCTGGAGCGGATGACTGGAACACTAAAGAACGGACAGAAATTCGACGCGTGGGTGCGCTTCACCGAGTGCTACCGTAAAACCAACGGCCACTGGCTAGCAATACATGACCACATTTCGGTGCCTGTTGATCTGGACAGCGGCAAAGCGGCGCTGGACCTCAAGCCATGATGGTCCAGTGAACGCTCGGAAAGCGGCGGCATACGAAGGCACATCACTGAGAATCGGTGGCCGGTCGACACCAAAAGCTATTTGGCTAACCGAAAGTGGCCCGCCTGGCGACCTTGGCGACGGTGCACGAGTGACGCTCGGAAACAAGCCCTTGCCACTGCCGGTCTTCTTTCCCAAACTAAGCCAGTACCTAATGGTTCTCCCAGGGGAGAAGCGATATAGGTTCGTGTTAGAGTGCGGGGCTACAGGAGAAAACGGTGGCGTACGCAGATTTGCGGGAGTTTGTACGGAAACTGGAGAAGGAAGGGGAGCTGAAGCGGATTCGCGCGGAAGTTGATCCTGTGCTGGAGATCGCGGAAGTTACGCAGCGCGTTGCGCGCGCGGCGGGGCGGAAGCCGGACAGCGTTGGGCCGGCACTACTGTTCGAAAAGCCGAAGGGATCGCGGCATCCCCTGCTGATCAATGCGTTTGGAAGCGTGCGGCGGATGGAAATCGCTTTTGAAGTGAATGGTCTGGATGAAATCGCGGAGCGCATCCAGGGATTTTTGAAAATGGAAACGCCGCAAGGATTCTTCGACAAAGTCAAGATGCTGCCGAAGCTGGCGGAGCTCGGGTCGTTTTTTCCGAAGAGCGTGAAGTCTGGATCGTGCAAGGAAGTGATTCAGAAGGGAAGCGACGTCAATCTTTTTGATTTTCCGATCCTGAAGTGCTGGCCGCAGGATGGGGGACGGTTCATCACATTTCCGCTGGTCTTTACAAGGAATCCGGAAACCAGAAAACGAAATGTCGGGATGTACCGCATGCAGATTTACGACGAGCGGACGACGGGAATGCATTGGCAGACGCAGAAGCATGGGGCGGAGCATTTTCGGCGAGCGAAGGCGAAGAATCCCGAAGGCAGAATTCCCGTGAGCGTGGTGATTGGCGCCGATCCGGCGACGGCGCTGGCGGGGATGCTGCCGATTCCACCGGATCTGGATGAAATGATGTTCGCGGGATTTCTGCGGCGCGAGCCGGTGGAAATGGTACCGTGCGAGACCAACGACCTGGAAGTGCCTGCGAACGCCGAGATTGTGCTGGAGGGCTACGTCAATCTGAATGAGATGCGCACGGAGGGCCCCTTCGGAGACCACACAGGATTCTACTCGCTGGAAGGGGAGTACCCCGTATTTCACGTGGAATGCGTGACGCGGCGAAAAGAACCGATCTACTTGACGACGGTCGTGGGGCCGCCGCCGCAGGAAGATTATTACATGGGGTATGCCGTGGAGCGCGTGTTCTTGCCGGTGATGAAGATGCAGTATCCGGAGATTGTAGATGTGGCGATGCCTGCCGAGGGAATTTTCCACAACCTGATGATCGTGGCCATTCGAAAGTCCTATCCGGGGCATGCACGGAAGGTCATGAATGCGATTTGGTCGCTGGGGCAGGCCATGTTTACGAAGGTAATCGTGGTGGTGGATCACGACGTGAATATCCACAACTACAGCGAGGTGGTTTGGAAGACGCTCTGTGCGCTGGATCCCGAGCGGGATGTGCAGTTTGTGCTGGGCCCCATGGATACACTGGATCATGCGGCGCGGATGCAGGACTTTGGATCGAAGATGGGAATCGATGCAACGCGCAAGTGGGCCTCGGAAGGCTTTACGCGGCCGTGGCCGGATGAGATTTTGATGGACGAAGCCACGAAGAAACGGGTCGATGCCCTGTGGAAATCCCTGTCGCTGGATAAAGCGTGATAAGAATTTTGAAGTGGAGATGCGTCGCTTGCGTTGGTTGTGCGGTGCGAAGAGTCCAGTCGGTCTGAGGGGGCAGAAACAAAGCGAATCTGCCAGCTGGAATAGAAAGAAGTACTTGTTCGCGCCGTGAGACTGATTTCAAAGGATAACCGTCCCTGGGGACAGGGCGGAGGCTGCAAAACCACAAGTAATTGTGGTACCTCAACGTATCCAACCCAATATAAGTGGGTACTATCGGACAATACCCCCCAAACTGCCTAGAACTACCCGTATTGTTAGGACAACAGCCCTATAGATTCCCTTGACGCTCGGAATGGTAAGATGTCATAAAGTTCCCACGGGCTGCATCTCCGGGAGTCCGCAGCGCAAGCGGGGAGCAGCGAGCGGTAGTGGTTTCAAGTGTCTTCGGATGCCGGGGTGGCGTTCCTCGTGAGCGAATCGCGCGAAGTGATGAATGTACGGCAGGCGTCGCAATATCTGGGCATCTCCCCGGATACCCTGTACCGTTACATCACGGAAGGCGAAATTCCCGCATTCAAACTCGGCAACCGTTGGAAACTGCGTAAAACGATCCTGGACCGCTGGATGGAACGCAAGATGAGCCAGGCGACCGCGAGGCGCCGTTAGTCTGGCGCGGGAAACAGGGAAAGAGGCCGCGAAATGTTGGGAATGGGAAAAAAGAGCCGGCAACTCGTGGGGCTGGACATCGGGTCCAGTTCGATCAAGGCCGTGGAACTGAAATCGACGAAAGCGGGCTATGAACTCGTGAGCTTCGGGATGGAAGCACTGGCGCCGGACACGGTGGTGGACGGAGCCATCATGGACGCGCCGCAAGTGGCGAACGCTATCAGCAAGATTTTCGACGCGCAGCGGATCAAGACGAAAAACGTGGCTACATCGGTTTCAGGGCACTCGGTGATCGTCAAGCGCGTGCCGCTGCCGTTGATGACCGAAGACGAGTTGTATGACCGCATCCCCTCGGAGGCCAGCCAGCACATTCCCTTTGATATCGCCGACGTAAACCTGAGCTATCAGTTGCTGGAGTCCATGGATGCGCAAATGGACGTGCTGCTGGTGGCGGTGAAGAAAGACAAAATTTTGAACCACACCAACGTTCTGGC
>DATNLB010000746.1:0-15985 GCA_035603095.1 Candidatus Acidiferrales bacterium | reverse complement strand
GTTGCGAAGAAGCTCGGCGGCTTCGGAGGCGTGCATGCGGCCGAGCGCTTCGATGGCCTTAATGCGCACGAACTGGTCACGCAAGGATTCGTGTTCACCGGCAGCGATTTCCATCAGTTGCGGCACGGCGGTGGTTTCCTGTGCCAGGCCGAGCTGGTCGATCATCATGGGAACGACCATGGGATGCGCGTCGGCGAGAATGGCGGAGAATACGAATGCGGTGCTTATCGCCGATGCGGAATTGTTTGGGCGCATTAGTTCACTAACCGCCAAATCCTGAAGGTTCCATTCCCAACTTGCCATGGCGCGTGCGAGGCCTCGCAACAGCCGCTCCGGGTCCGCCGCAGCCAGGAGCTTGATGGCCGCGGTCACGCGCTGGCGGCGGGCTTCGTAGAGCCGCGTTTCGAGAAGGTTTAGAACGGGTACGCCGATCGTCCGCAGGAGCCGCGCCATCGCTGGCACCATTTCCGCGCCCCGTGGTTCGGTGAGCAGCAATGTCAGGCGGTCCAGCAGCCGCTCGGGATCGCGCTGCAGAAGACGGGGCAGAACTGGATCCAGAGCGCGGTTGGCCAGCGCAGCGTCCACCAGCAAGAGCCAGCGATCCTGGGCCACCAGGCGGTTTGCCAGCGCGGCCATGTGATCGTGTTCGTTGTCCTGTGGCGCACGCTCCAGGCCGGTCAGGATGGATTCGAAACCGGAATAGTCGGCGCGATTCACGGCGATGCGGCCGAGTGATTCGACAAATGCCGCGAGCAGGGCGGCGGTTTCGGGGGCCTTCTCCGCGTCTAGAGCTTTCATGGCTCCACGGCTCAGGTCTTCTGGCAACTGATTCGGCCAGAGGGATTCGATAATCGGAGACAGTTCATTGAGTCCCGCGGCGACGGAGCGCCTCGCCGAAGCATCCGCATGTTCAATGCGGCGCGCGTAATTCAAGACGATGTTGCGTGCCTCGCGGCGGGGAGCGTCGGCGCCGGCATCAGCAAGTTGCCCGAGGGTATTGCGCAGCGCCGCAACAGGCACGCACCATACGTCCGGGCCGCGCAAAACAGCCGATTTTTCTCGCGGGGAAAGTTCCAGCCAGAATCGGTCGATCAGCTGTTCGCGGTGCGTGTCTGTCGCCCAGGTGACCGCGAGCGACGAGAGATGCTGCGAAGAGTGGGGACCAGAGTAGCCGCCGGCCTCGACGATGACTTCGCTCAATCTATAGATCGTCGGCCGTACCGAGGAGGCGGTAAGCGAGCCGCTGGAAAACTCCGCATTGAGAAACTCAAAGGTGATGTTTTCCGAGAGGCGCAGCAAGTAGGGTTGCGGCCGTTCGCCTTCGCGTGGTCCATACTGGGAGACGGAACTAAGCATCATGCACACGCTATCGCGGCTGGCTTCTTCCATCGCACCGTGGATCGCCCGCGCTGCTTCTTCAGGGGAAAGACCGCGCGCACTTTCGAGAGGCGGGGTCAGCCGCGCAAGGAGCCGCAGGCTCGCCACGAGATCGTCGAAGTCCGGCGCCTGAATGGGCGCATCGGCCGTCTCGCGCGGTGAATGTCCACCGTACGCTACGAGCGCGGCGATGAGACTTGCAAGAACCGTGTCTACCCTGCGCTCGGTTCGCGTATTGATGGTGATGCCTTCCACGCGGTTCTCCAGAAGTCGCGCCGGCCACCAGGCATTGCCCTCATCGTTCGCCGGCTCTTCCGATCTTAGCAACGATGACTTCGCGAGTCGCGCGAGCGTGTCCAGTTCGCCTACATGAAATTTGTTCGAGAATACTAGCGCATGAATTCCGGCACGCTGCAGGTCGATCGCCAGCGCCTGCATTTCTCCTCGCGCGTCCGCCAGGTGGGCGTCACTGACCCGCGGCGCCACCAGCCCGCCGCGTTCCACTCGAATCTCCAGCCCCCCCAGCATTTCAGTAGCGTTGCGGATGGAATCGTAAGCGCTGTCCAAACTGTCGAGCCTGCGCGGATGATCTTTCTCGTAAAGGCGCTCCGACCGCAAGAGCAAGTGCAGGTTTCGGAGGGCACGCTGAACTTCGACGGCTTTGTGGTCCGTGGTGCCCGCTGGGACTCGTGAGACGGCGTTTGCGAGCTGTCGCAGCAACGTGCGGGGAGTGGAATCCGGGTTCGTTTGCGGTGACGGTGACGATGTCCCGCGCTGCGCTTCGTAGATAGGTAGTCTGGCCCTGAGGACCAAAGGAGTCTCCACTTGTTTGCTTACAGTTCGTTCAGGCCGCTTCTGGCCGCGAGGGAGTCCGCCTTCAGTCTCGCGAGGATTTCGCGTTAGGGCAGGTGGTCCCTACCTATATGGCAAGCACGCTTCCGGCCCGACGCAGATGGCTCTAAGTCTTTTGTTATGAGCAAATAAAATCGATAGTCCTAGAACTCGCTGTGGTTTCAGGTAACAAAATGTTACGTTTTGCGTAGAGCTGCTAGAGGCTTATTGAAGCAAACCTACAGACCGCTTCGCACTATCTGGGGCTTATGAACGGCCTATTTTTGGTGGAGCGCCTCGTCAATCGGTACGGTGCCACCTTCGCTTGCCTGGAACGTCCTCTTGGCCGGCTGAAATCCATTGAGCCGGAGCGTAATTGTGTGGACCCCGGTAGGAATCTGCACGCGAGCCGGTGTGAACTTTCCCGTGGAGGTTCCGTCCACGATGATTTCCGCGCCCTGTGGAACGGAGTTCACTTGCGCCCAAGCGACGCGGCTTGCGGACTTTTCACTTAGCGGCACGTTGAGCACCGTCTGGATATTGTCCTTGACCTGAATGCCTCCCGCATAGGGCTCGTAACCCTGCAGCCGCAAGACGAGGTTGTACTGGCCTGGTGCGAGCGGCAGTGTGACGGGCGTCTGACCTGATTGTTTCGCTCCGTTGATGAAGACATCGGCTCCCGGCGGCTGACTGCTGATGTAGATGCCTTTGGCGAGCGATTCGAGTTTGATCTTCTGGTCCTGAGCGTCGCCACTCTTTACTTGCATTGCGGTTTGAACGGATTGATAGCCTTCCTTTTGCACCTCAAGGCTGTAGCGCGCGGGGGACAAATTGTTGAAGCTACAGGGTGTTTCGCACTTGTTCAGGATGTGGCCCGCGGGTCCACGCAGCACGGCTGTGGCGCCGATCACGTCGGTAACGACATGAATCGCTCCGCGCCCTACCGCAGGAACGGGGTGCGAGCCCTCGTCAGGATGGCCTGTAGCCACAGGTGTGTCGTCGTACTCGAGGTGATCGATCACCCGCACGTCAGATGGGGCGTTCCGCAATAATTTCAAGAGTGCGCCGTGTTCCGCTGGCCGGAGCTTTCCCACGAGCGTGAGCGTGTTCCCGGCAGCCTGCACTTTCACGTGGCCACTCAGTCTTCTTTCGGAAATGACCGCTTCGATCCGGCCTTTGTATTCTGCGGCTTTGGGGCTAAGCGAATTCTCCGCTTTCTTCGGCGCCACTTTTTCAGCGACGATTTCCGCGGGCTTGGGCCCGGCCGGATTTGGCTCCGTTCCAGCTCCTGCCGCAGTATCCGTCGGTTGCCGGGAGGCTTCGGTCCCAGGGGCGCTTGCCGTCGAGTTGTCGGAACTCGTTTCTGATACCGCAGGCGCCGCAGGGGGCAAGCTGCTGTTCTTCCTCTGTTCGTCATGAAGTTCGCGTGCGGCCTCGAAGACTGGTTTGATCCGGTACGCTCCGTAAACAATGACGCCGAGAAGCAGCAACGCCGCGAAAAACGTTCCTAGAACATTTTTCTTTTTTGGCGGCTCCGGGGCGCGTGCGATCGCTCCCGTTCGCCGCACGAGCGGAGTTTGGCCGGGAGCCGATGCCCGCGCATTCAGTGAGCGTGCCGTCGCGATAACGGTTTGATCTTCGCCGGTGAAACCACGGCCCGTCGCATTCCCGGATATCAACGTCGCCGCGGGAGAGCCTCCACTCATGACCATCGTCGATTGGGGATTGCCGCCGCTTGGCGCGAGTGACCGGTAATTCCGAAGATCTTCGAGCATTTCGCGGCAATTCTGGTATCTTTGGTCGGGTTCTTTCACCAGCGCCTTCATGACGATTGCACTGATCCCGGGATGAATCGAGGGATTAATCTGCCGCGGCGGGACGGGCTCTTCGTTGACGATCTTATAGATCACCGTGGTGATGCTCTGGCCCGGAAAAGGCTTTTCGCCGGTCACCATTTCGTAGAGCATAACGCCCAGCGAAAAGATGTCGCTCCGGCCATCGACCGCGCGGCCCTTCACTTGTTCCGGCGACATGTAGCTGGGGGTGCCCATGACGTGCGCGGTTTGCTGGACGGTGCCGAACTGCAGAATCTTCGCCGTGCCGAAGTCCGTGACCTTGACGGTATCGTCGGCGGTAAGCATCAGGTTCGCCGGCTTGATGTCTCGGTGGACGACGTTGCGTTCATGCGCGAATTGCAGCGCGCTGCAAGTCTGCTCCATGATGCGCAGCGTGCGCGGCAGGGGAAACGCGTGGCCGCCGTCAAGCAGCGCTTGCAGGCTCTTACCTTCCACCAGCTCCATGGTGATGTAGTAGAGGCCGTCTTCTTCGCCGGCGTCGAAGACTACTACAATGTTCGGATGCGTCAGCAAACCCGCGGCGCGCGCTTCGGTTTGGAACCGCGTCAGGAGCTCGGGGCGCGAGAGTCCTGTGCCTTCTTCGCTCAGCCGGATGGTCTTGACCGCCACGGTGCGCCCGATCACCGGGTCCATAGCCTTGTAAACGACACCCATCGCGCCGCGGCCCAGTTCACCGACGATTTCGTATCTTCCGGCTTTTGTTACTGTTGGCATCGTTCAATCGATCGGCCGCCCAGCGAGAGCGGCGCTAAAATACAATCTCCAATGAAGCGAATCGGGTTTCGGCTCTAGAGGGAAGGGAACCTGACAATACTCCCAGACCTTCCACCGTCAATTTCCCGGTCTTCATCAGCGGAAATGCATCCGCCGACACCCGGGCGCCCTACCCAGACAGTACGCACTCAATTTTCGGTTGGTCAACGCTACTGCCGTACCAGTGTTTCGCACTCGATACGGTCGGAGCGCGGTGTTCTGGGAACTGCCGTGCTTGACAGTTCGCCCCAGCCGCGGGTGGGGGGATCCGGCGCAAGTTAGGGATTCCGCGTCGATTCCCGCGGAGACACCGTCCGCTCCGGCATCGGCACGTTAGTCTCCCGCACGGGGCGGTCAACTTCGCCCGGGCGAGCGGGGGCTTCGAGCCCATCCGTGAGCAGGTATCCTTGCAGGGCGATGCCGTTGGTCCACACGCTTTCGAGCGCAGCGATGTACTCGATCTGCAATTCGTAGAGTTTTCGTTGCGTATCCAGGACGCGGGGATAAGACGCCAGCATCTGGCCATATCTTTCCACCATCAAGCCGTAAGCTTTCTTTGCGCGGGGAAGCATCTCGTCTCGATACTCCATGGCCATCAGGCGCGCGTTCGCGTATTGATCGACGGCCGATGCCGCGCGCTCGCGCAGCGTGAGCGCTATGCGCTTCTTCTCCTGCCCGGCGCGATCGATGTCCGCTCGGGCCGCCGACACATTTCCCTGGTTTCGATTGAAGATCGGAATCTGCACGGCCACTTCTGCGATTCCTTCCCATCCTTTCGCGAAGGGGGCGCTGCCGAGCAGTTCGTTGTTGTATTCCATTCCCCCGCGGACTTGGATGTCGGGAATCGATTCACGCTTGGCCCGGGCAAGAACGGTTTGGGCCCGTGCTTCCGCCGCATCGGCAATTCGAACGGCGGGACTCTCTTTCGCAATCGACTCCACGGCTTCCTCTTCGTTCACGTCCGGCCAGCCTTTTTCCAGATCGCCGCCCACCGTCGTCAATGGCAGATCCGGTTGCCCGATCACCGCCGTGAGAGAGCGCCATTCTTCGCGCAGCGTGTTTTCCTGCATCCGCGCGGTCATGCGCATCCTTTGCGATTCCACTTCCGCTTCGAGTACTTCGGTTTCGTCCGCCTGGCCGGTATTCATCAGGCGCCGCTGAGTCTCTGTGGCATCTTGCGCGATCGTGGCCATGTCGCGCCGGGCATAGAGCAGTTCCTGAGCGGCCAGCACGCGCAGAAAGGCCATCTTCACAGCGCTTTGCACGCGCATTTTCTGTTCTTCGGCTTCGATCTCCGCCAGCTTCACATCTTTTCCGAACACCTCGCGGCTCAGGCCGAGTTTTCCTCCCGTGACCACCGTCTGCTGCACAAAAAAGCCCTGCTTCCCGCCGCCCACGGATCCCCCGCGGATTTCATCGCCCGTGTAAGCCACCGTTGGATTCGGATAAAGAGCCGACTGTTGCTGGCGCGCTTTGGCGGCGCTAATCTCCGCCTCCGCTTGCCGCAAGGTGGGATTCGATTCGTTGGCGATCTTCTGCGCTTGCTCGAGCGTGACCAGCGCACCCTTCGCATTTTCCTGTGCTCTTCCCATCCGTGGATATTCCGGTTTCACCGGCGGCATCTCCATCTGATGGTGCTGTTCCTGCTTAGGCATCTGCATTTCCTGTCCTCGAGCGACGCTAGCCGCTGCCAGCACGCTCGCGATCATCATCGTTTCGAATTTACCTCTAACTCGCATTTCGTTTCCTCTTCTTCTCTTTGAACTCCGTGTTCTCGGCGACCTCTGCGTTAAATCTTTTTCCCTCTTTTTACGATTCATGGTGATGCTCTTCCTGCGCCGAAGGGCTTGCGGAATTTTTCTTCGACAGAATGTTTTCGTATTCCTTGTCCGGCAAAACGCGGATCATGGTCATCATTCCCATCATTCCCGCGCTCCAATTTTTCGGCAGGCCGTAGGTCTCCGGCTTTTCCACAACTTCGTCCATCCCCATTTCCATGAAGGCGTCCTGCGGAAAACCCGGCACGCTCTCAGCATTTGCGGCGACCGGGGAAGGATGCACGTGTTGGAACGGCACGCTTCTCGCAAGCGACTCCATCTGGCCCATGGCCTTTGCTTCGGTCTGGTCGGCGGTTTCAATCTGCCGGTCGCGCATCAAGTCCATCATGCTATTCATCATGTGGTGTGGCAGGTGGCAGTGGATCATCCAGGCGCCGGGGTACTTCGCTTCGAATTCCACGACACGAGCCTGTGCCACGCCAACGAGCACTGTGTTCATCGGACACCACGTCGACTCCGGCGCGCGTCCGCCCTCCGTGCCGGTGACGACGAATTGATGCCCGTGCAGGTGCACCGGATGATGATCCATTCCGAGATTCAGAATACGCAGCCGCACCCGGCTTCCCAGCCGCGCGAGCAGCGGCGTCGTCATCGGCGCGGAAACGCCATTGAATGTCAGCCAGTTGAATTCCATCGCCGCCGTGTTCGGGACGGTGTTGTTGGGCAAGACGGCCCATTCCTGGAGGATAAAGCCATAGTCGTGATCGACGCTCGGCTTGTAATCTTTTTCCGGATGCGCCACGAAAAATCCGATTTGGCCCATCATCTCCTGCATGGCGCTGTGGGCGTGGTAGAAGAACGTGCCTTCCTGATGCACGGTGAATTCGTAGACATATTTCTCGCCCGGTGCGACGGGCTTCTGGCTGATGTAAGGCACGCCGTCCTGCTCGATGGGTATTTCCAGACCATGCCAGTGCAGGGAGGTCGATTCTGGCAGCCGGTTCTCGAACACCACGCGCACGCGATCGCCCTGCTGCACCTGAATCGTCGGCCCGGGGCAGCTTCCGTTGTAGCCCCACGCGTCAATCGTCTTGAACGGCGCAATTTTTCTCTTCACCGGCTCGCCCACAAGGTGGAAGACCTTCACGCTCCCATCCATTTCGTGTGCCAAGTCCGCCACGTCCGGCGTCACCATGGGCAGCGCATGATCGCGCACGACGGCGCGTGCCTGAGCCGGATGCGGCCCGTGGCTCCCGTACGGGGAGTGGTGCCTTCCATTCTCATTTTCGCGCGGAGATTGAACTGTACTCTCCGGCGCGCCAGCATGCAGCGTCTCGCGCAGCCCGAATAATCCCGCTCCAAACACCGCCGCATCCTGAAAAAATCTTCTCCGTGTGCCGCTCATCCTGGCCTCCTGAATTTTCCGGTGCTGCAAACCGCACGTTCGCTGAAGAGAAATGGGAATTGTCTCGGCATTCCAACGCGTTGAAATTCGTGTGATTGGGAAAGCAGGCAGAACTCTCGCCCGTCGCTGGGCCGGCCTGCTCTAGTGTTTCAGGAAGGACAATTCAGATTCGAAGGACACTCGAGAGTGCGGGCGCAAGTCTACCAGAGAAGTCATGCGGTCGGCCAAAATAAAAATCGTGGAAATGTGGTGGCGGTGCAGAATTCTCCAGCTCAACTACGAGGAATATTCCATCGGGCGTGCTCAAACGGGATGCGCGAGAAGCATCTCCACGAGGACTTTGAGTCAAAACGATCCCGGGCAATTCCGGTACACTGCAAGTCAGAAAGGCGCGCGCCTGCGGCGCTTCGTGGTGCATTGCACCGGCTCTGTGGCAACTCCCATCTGCTGCGGCCGATGCGTGCGCTCGCGGACAGTTCTGACCGGCGCAAAAAGACGCACAGGCCGGCGTCACAATGAGAGCCACGAGCGTCGCTAGACTCAGAGCTTGTAGCGGCCAGCTTGCGGATCGAATTCGCATCGCTCTTGGCATCCTATTATTACGCTACGCTGGCCACCCGCTCCCGTCAACTTGAGCGCCGCCCGACGTTCAGAAGAGCCAATGCTTCAGTCACCTTAACCGTGCGAGTCTTTATCGATCACCACTTTGCCGGCGAAAGAGCGATAGACGTAAGTAAAATATCCTGCTGCCAAAATGATTCCGAGGAGCCACCAGGCCAATCCTATTTTCAAACCATAGTCTCCGGCTTTTGCCGCCGCCACCGTCAGCGAATAACGCGGATTCCGCGCGGGCAAGACCAACGGATACACGCCAAAGACAAGGCTGGTGAGCATACCCGTCAGGTATGCGCACGATGCGAAGAACGCTTTGCGCTCATCGCGTTTTCGCAATTCAAAGAGGACGCCTGCTATCCCCGCCACCGCAAGCACAGGAAAAAGGAATCCCCAGGGCCAGGTCGTGAAATTTTCTTTTACTTGTGGCTGGACGCGGAACGTGACGGCAGTCACCAGTGCCGTAAGCACCGCGACGCCCCACCACGCATGGCCGGCTAGTTTTCCCGCGCGCGCATGGACTTCGCCGCTGGTCTTCATCTGTACCCACAGTCCACCGTGCATCATGAGTGCGAGCAGGGCCAATACTCCGACCAGAATGGTGTACCAGTCGAGGATGCCGGTTTCGTCTCCAAGAAGGAAATTGGTCCACAGCGGCTCGAAGAAATAACCGCTCGAATCCAGTGGCACACCGCGCACCACGTTGCCGAGCGCCGCACCGAAAAAAACCGCGAGCAGCAAGCTGGACGCACAGAACAGAAAATCCCAAAGCGGATCCCAAATGGCGCTTTTGATGTGATTCCGGAATTCGATGGACGCCCCACGCAGGATCAGAAGCCACAGAACGATCATCAGCGGCAGATAAAACCCGCTGAATGCGCTGGCGTAGAGAGTGGGGAAGGCGAAGTACAGAGTTCCGCCTGCCGCAATCAACCACACTTCATTTCCGTCCCAGACCGGGCCAATGCTCGCCAGAACTTGCCGCCGTTCCTGATCTGTTCTTGCCACCAAGAGGTGAATCGCTCCCGCGCCCAGGTCAAAGCCATCCAGCAGCACGTATATTGCGATCATGATTGCTACCAGCCAGAACCAGATCGTTCCCATCACGCTCTCCTCACTCCGCCGCCAGTACGATCGCATCTTCGCCGGTCGGACGATTGCCCGGGTCCGGTCCGAGTTCGATCTCACGATAAATCAGGAACAGCCACAGGATCGCCAGCACTGCGTACATCCCCATGAAGCCAATCAGCGTGAACCAAGCATTGCCCGCGACCACACGCGGAGAGATACCGCTGGCGGTGCGCATCAATCCGTAGATCAGCCAGGGCTGCCGCCCCAGTTCGGCCGTCATCCATCCGGCGGTGTTGGCGATATATGGCAAGGGGACGCAGAGCATCAGCATCCACAGCATCCAACGGGAGTCATACAGTTTTCCGCGCCACAGCAGCAGGGAAGACAGAACCATCACGCCGATGAAGATCGTTCCAAGGCCGACCATCACGTGATAGCTGTAGTAAAGCAGAGGAATCTGGTCCGGCCATTCCGTCTGCGGAAAGTCGGACAAGCCTTTGACATTTGCGCGCCATTGCTTGTAAGTCAGAAAGCTCAGCATCATGGGAACTTCCAGAGGATTGTCGAGTTTTCTTTTTTCCACATCGGGCTGCCCGAGGATTGCGAGCGGCGCTCCTTCTTGCGATTCAAAAAGTCCTTCCATCGCCGCCAGCGTCGGCTGCTGATTGTACGCAACCAACTTTCCTTGCATGTCGCCGGTGGGAAAGAGCTGTAAGATCGATGCAACCGTTCCTACCAATACGCCCGCTCGCAAAAAAGTGCGGCCGTACATTTCATCGCGCTTCGTCAGCAAATAAAAAGCGCCGACCCCGGCAATGACGAAGCAGCCGGTTTGCACCGCGCCCAGCATGGTGTGTGCGTACTGCCACAGCGCCCACTTGTTCAGCAGGAGGTCCCAGAAGCTGGAGAGTTCGATGGCCCCGTTGGCACCAAACCGGTAACCGGTCGGGTGTTGCATCCACGCGTCCGTCGCAACGATGAAATAGCCGGAGAGCCACGAGCCGAGAAATACGAGAAACGCCGACCACCAGTGTCCCATGCGTCCGAGTTTTTTCTCGCCGGACAAAAACAGCCCCAGGAAGCTCGATTCGAGAAAAAACGAAAATACGCCTTCCATCGCTAGTGTTTGCCCGATGACGCCGCCGGCTGTTTTTGAAAACGCAGCCCAGTTCGTCCCGAACTGAAATTCCATCGGGATGCCGGTGACAACACCCAGCGCAAAATTGATCCCAAAGATCCGCGCCCAGAATCGTGCCGCGCGGTTGTAATGTTCATCGCCGGTTCGCAGCGCTTTGGTCTTCAGGTAGACCAGCAGCAGCGCCAGCCCCATCGTCAATTGTGGAAAAATGTAGTGAAAAGTAATCGTGAACGCGAACTGCAGCCGGTGTACGTCCACTGCTTGTCCCATCGCGTCACCTCGTGGAGATTCTTTGCGATGTTCAGTCTTTGCGGCCGCCGTTTTCCCGCAGCATGCGAAGAATGCTGACGATTCAGCCGCATTCTCGCACGTCTGAAGCGCTCCACAGCAATTTTCTTGAGCAGACCAACGCCATTCCGGGGGATTCAGTCACTTTAGACAAACGTCTGAGTTTCGTCCCGCGAAGCTCCTCATCTTCGGGAATTTCTTCAATTCTCATACACTTCTGCGGCTTCCGATGTATTGTTTTGCCGCGCTTTCTCACCGGAGGATTTCCATGAAGTGCGATGCGATCATCATCGGCTCCGGCCAGGCCGGCAATCCTCTCGCTTATCGGCTCGCCGATTTGGGATGGTCCGTAGCGCTTATCGAGAAAAAAGACCTGGGTGGCACCTGCATCAATGTTGGTTGCACGCCGACCAAGACAATGGTTCATCGTGCGCAAGTCGCTCACTACGCGCGAAACGCCGCGCGCTGGGGTGTCAACGCTGCCAACGTCAGCGTTGATCTCGCCAAGATTGTTGCCCAAAAAGACGAAGTCGTCCTCAGTTTTCGCGGCGGCCAGCAGAAACAAGTCGACAAGCGCGCTAACCTTCGCTTCCATCGCGGCCACGCCCGGTTTGTTGGCCCGCATCAACTCAAGGTTGGCGATGATCTGCTCGAGAGCGAAAAAATTTTCATCGATACCGGCGGCCACCCGAACATTCCCGCGATCCCCGGCCTGGATACCGTCTCGTATCTCACCAACGAATCCGTCATGCAGCTCACAAATGTCCCCGAACACCTCCTGATTCTTGGAGCCGGCTACATCGGCTTGGAATTTGGGCAAATGTTCCGCCGCTACGGCAGCCGCGTCACCGTTCTGCATACCGGCAAGCAAATTGTTTCTCGCGAAGATCCGGAAATTACTGCCGAGCTGCAGAGAGCGCTCGAAGCCGAAGGAATACAATTCCTGCTCAACGCCCGCACTACGCGCGTCGAAAACAAGAACGGCGCTGTCACTCTTTCTTTCAACGGAACTGCAGGCTCATCCAGCGTCACCGGCTCGCATCTCTTGGTCGCCACGGGACGCGCTCCTAATACGGACGATCTCGGCCTGGATAAAGCCGGCATCGAAACGGACAAGGGTGGCTCTATCAAAGTGAACGGCCGCCTCGAAACGAACGTTCCCGGCGTTTGGGCCCTCGGCGATTGCAAAGGTGGCCCGGCATTCACGCACATCTCCTACAACGATTTTCAGATCGTTTACGGCAATGTGGTGGAAGGGATGAATCTCACGACCGAAAATCGGACCGTGCCGTACTGCGTCTTCACCGACCCGCAACTCGGCGGCGTCGGCATGACCGAGAAAGAAGCTCGCGCCAAGAGTTATAGGCTCAAAATCGGAAAATGTCCGATGACGCGTGTGGCGCGCGCCATCGAGCGCGGCGAGACGGCGGGGCTTATGAAACTCGTTGTCGATGCCTCCAATGACCGCATCCTTGGAGCCTCCATTCTCTCGTCCGAAGGTGGGGAACTCGTGCAAATCCTCGGCACCCTCATGCTTGCGAATCAGCCGTACACGCTCTTGAAAGGCGCCGTGTATATCCACCCCACACTCGCCGAAGGCTTTTTCGCTCTCATGGAGGACGTCAAGCCCGCGGGCTGACGAACCTCGCATCGCGAAACTTTTCGAAAAGGAAGGTCGCGCGTATCTGTTCGCGCAACTGCACACTAAAAACAGATTACTGAAAACTTTTTTCTGGTGGGGCTGGGGAGATTCGAACTCCCGACAAACGGTTTAGGAAACCGTTGCTCTATCCATCTGAGCTACAGCCCCACTTCTCCATTGTAATACTTCTCATGCTTTTCAGTTCCGTCTGTGTTCGTCACGGGGATGGCCGCGTCGTCCCCGGCGTAGCCGCTGGATCCGATTTCAACCCCGGAGCGATCTTCGTGATGCGCAGATTGCGAAAGATTGTCGGCCAGTATTCCCGGAGCGCGTTGCTGGCGGTGTTCAAGCCGACCCGGATTCCGTAGCGTTGAAAGGTCCGGCCCGCCGTTTGTTCTTTCACTGGCAGATAGCTGGTCGCCAGGCTCTCGGCCAGCAGCGGGCCCAGGATTCCCGGCCAATTGGCCGCATCCCTGCCATCATCCTTGCGTGAAACCACGATGCGGCTAAGCGCGTAGCCGATGCGGTGTCCCGTGCCTCCGTGCAGCGTCACAAAGTATCGCGGATCGCGGTGCAGCAGGGACGCAATCAGAAACGTTCCGAAAAAATTGTTCGACGCGGCCGTGGCCATCGAAGAACCAAAACGCTTTCCATACCCCCCTAGTCCCTGGCCATACCCCTCCAGCGAATTCTGCGCTTGGCCGATCCCGGCGCCGAAGGCCGAGCTGAGAATACGGGAAGGCGCCACGCTCTCATCCGCAAAAAGTTCGAACTTCTGTTTGTTGCTCAGCGCGCCCACGCTGGTAGCTATATTGGGAAAGAAAATAGACCGCCGGCCGAGAACTTCGATGGTTGTATTGTAGGGATTTTGGTGCTTCTGCGGCGTGCTTTCCTGTTTCGCCGCTGGCGCATCGGGAAGGTCTCGCGGCTTCGGTTCCTGCTGCGCCGCAGCAGTTGCGGCAACGCCCAACAGCAGTGCAATCAGGGGCAAAGCCGGTGAGCGGTCCCGCATCCACTCATCCTAACATGAACCCAAATCTCGCTCTTACAGCCTCGAGTCCCACGCGCAGAATTTGCGCCCGAGGTTCTTGGTCTTGCGCACGACGCCTGCGGTTGCACTCTCAGGGAGTCGAGGACCGCGCGATCCGGAAACCATAGTCTGCGTATTGGAATTCCGGCGGAATGCTCGAACGCGCCGCCGTCCGCGTAACCTTAATATGATGTCGCCACGAGCCACCGCGCGAAGCACGACGACTGCCGCTCTTCGGCCCCGGCGGGTTTCGTTCCGGTGAGCGCTCGTAGTAGCCGTCGTCGTACCAGTCGGCGCACCATTCATGCACGTTGTCCCCGACATTATAGAGCCCATAAGCATTCGGCGGATACAGGCCCACGGGCTCCGGTCCCAGCTTCCACCGCTTGCCGTAATCGGGAACCATCTCAGGAGGCGCATCTCCCCACGGGTATAAAAAGCCTTCCGCGCCGCCGCGCGCCGCACGCTCCCATTCGGCCTCGCTTGGCAAACGATAGCGCTTGCCACTCACGCCGCTCAGCCACTCGCAGTAATTCGCGGCCTCGTACCACGACACCGCCACCACAGGCATCTTCGGATGTTGGAAGTTTGCATCACTCCAGCACGGCGGCGAAGCACAACCCGTCGCCGCAAGAAAACACTCGTACTCCTCGTTCGTCACCTGGTAAGCCGCAAGGTCAAACGCATCCACCCACGCACGATGTACCGGCTTTTCATCATCCCGCCCATTCTCGCAACCCATCCCAAACCAACCCTCCGGGATGCGCACCATCTCCGGCTCGATGACCGCACTTTGCGCCCTGCTCAACTTTGCTCCACTCAACTTTGACGTGCTTGCCATGCCTTCCCATCCATACGCTTACCCTGACTCCCGATCCTTGTAGTTGCGGGCCCGTTCTTCTCTTGCTTCGCTATTTCTCCCATATGCGGAAGCCGCCGAGGAACGCATTTTCATTGCTTCCAAGCCGGGTTCCGGCAGGCAGCCTCTTCAATTTCTTGCTGTTTCCCCCGCCCAGGACGACGTAATCGGCTTCCAGAGCGTCCTTCAGTCTCTTTGCAACTGTCGCCACGTGCAGACGCCATTTTTTCTTCCCCAATCGTTCCAGGCCGCGCTCGCCGAGATAATCTTCGTAGGTTTTCCCGTTTTTATAGCTGAGGTGTGCCAGCTCCATAGGCTGCAGCATTCCATCCACTATCATCGCCGACCCCAGGCCCGTGCCAAGTCCCAGAAACAGCATGCGGCCGCCCTTATAACTGCCGAGCGCTTGCATCGCCGCGTCGTTGAGTATCTTTACGGGACAGCCAAAAGCCTTGCTGAAGTTGAATCTCATCCAACCGCCGCCCAAATTATGAGGCTCGCGAAGTGGGTGTCCGTTAATGATCGGACCGGGATATCCCAAGGACACCCGGTCGAACTTCCAATCCCTGACGCACGCTTTCACTTCGCGGACCATTTTGCCCGCCGTCATGGCCGGACCAGAGGGAATTTTGCGCGGCTCCTTTTGCCCCGTCGCCAGCAGCTTGATGTTCGTGCCGCCGGTGTCGATGACGAGAACTTTGCGAGTTTTCCCCCTTTGCGCTCTCTTCATAGTCGTTGCTCCCCTGGTTCCATGAGGTTATGGTTTTTTCTCCTCTATCGGCAAGGAAATTCTAGAGTTGGCATTCAAAGCCGATTGAAAATCCGCCGGTTGCTGGAGCCCGCTTGTTAGATGCCTGAGAGATTATAGGTAGCCTTGCGATGACAACTTAAGCGGAGAGCTGGCGCCACTCAATTCGAGTTTCGTAATAACAATTGACGGGAGGATTTACTCTTGCGAATACAATCCTTGAGGGTAGCCGACGCGGCGCACCAGCTCTTGAAAGCGCGGGTCAGAGCGGAGATTGTCGATCCGTAAGTCAGCTTTGATGTGCCAAGAGATATCCAAAGATCTCTCCTGGTAAGCTCTTTCTAAGAACTCAAACGCTTTGTCCTTATCGCCAAGTCCCGCGTATATTGTTGCGATCATATATGGAGAAACATAGGCACTCTTCGGTTTTTTCTCCAGGTCATGAAGGATCTTTTTCGCTTCGGCTCTTCTGCCGATCGCTGCAAACGCGTGTGCCAGCGAAGCGGTGGCATCGTGATCGCCATTCGACACCTCAATCGCTTTCTGATACTCAGAAATCGCTTCCAGTAGTTTTCCTGTACCTTCATAGCCGATGGC
>DATNLB010000722.1:0-2612 GCA_035603095.1 Candidatus Acidiferrales bacterium | reverse complement strand
GTTGCGACTGGAGGAGCTTCGCCCAAGCCGCGAAGACGCGCTTTGAAAGTGTTGGGATCGTCATCGGAGGCAACCGTAGCGACGCTAAAGCAAAGTGCGACTGAGACAAAGAACGCAAGTTTTTTCATGCTTGAATTTCTCCTTCTAACGGGAACTTTGCGGGAATTAGCTTTTGAAGGAAACGCCAAAGACCTCTTGGAAAATCATCGCGGTGAAACACCGTGACAGCCGGGAATTCTAGTCCCAATTTTCTTGAGAATCCAGTGGTCGACCATGATGGCAGCGATGGACGGGTGTGCGGGCTGCCCCAACCGCAGGGGTGCCCACTCCTTGGCCTTAGGTAGTCTGTGGAGAAGAGTTAGTTTTTTTGTTCCAAGTGTCCCAGCACAGTTTCAGTGCCGGAGAGGCGCGGCCCGCAGAGTGGTTGTTTGCGTAAAGGTTGAGTTCTTGGTCGCCGTGGCTGGAAAAGGGATAACAAATGCTGCCATCGCGCCGACTAAACCCCCTAAGATGGCAAATTCGAAGTTTTGGTTCGTGTACGAGAGCATAACCCCAGCGATGTTGATCGTATGAAGAGAACCTGCGGCCAAAGCCTCCTTCGTGGCCACATCAGACCGGAGGAAGCTAGGAACCAGGATCCCCGTGATGAACAAAGTGATTGCCACTTCGATTAGCAGCTGAAGGAGAGAGAAAGCCTTTTGCCTTTTCATGGTTTTTCCTTTCGGCCTCAGGACGGCCTATCCAAAAGAGAATAATCAGTAGCCTCCACTTAGTAGGTGAATCACTGGAATGGAGCGAGGTAGATACCCTAGAGAGGCGTGGGGAAGTCTGGACGGATTGTGTTTTTGAGGCGGCCCCAGGGTCGCGAGGACAAGGGTATGGATCGAGCCCACCGCCAAACTACTGCACTCTCAGCGCAGACGTCACTCAGATAGGCGCTCAGTTGAATGGCTCTATGAATCTGAACCCGTTCGGCCCGAGGTTGTTCCCCACGTAGCCGGTACATTCTGTCACCCATGTCTCCGGGCCGGACAAGACTAAAGTGGCGCGCCAGGAGGGATTCGAACCCCCGACCCTTAGCTCCGGAGGCTAATGCTCTATCCATCTGAGCTACTGGCGCGCAGTGGGTGCTCCTCAACTTTTCCTGAGGATGCAACACGCGGGAACTTCTTCTAACGTTAGCATTCTATCCGGTATGATTCGCCCGCGCTAGGGCGCATTCCCGGCGGCGAGGATCGCCGGCGGGTTCATCCTTTCGCGCGGGACCTGATTTCCTTGGCCAGTTTTTCGATTTCGTCGGTCTTGCGGAGCATGGCGACAGAAAGCACCAGGACCGAATCCGTCTTTTCCACTTCGGCCTTCAATTCGCTCGCGAGATCGTAAAGCTTCTCGACATTTTTCTTAATCTCCTTTTGATTCGCCGCGAGGACGAGTTTGGGATCGAACTTGGGCGTATGCGAATCATCTTCTTTTTCCTTCTGTTGTTCGGGGTTTTGCGGGCGCTGGGCGTGAACCTCTGCGCCGTGTGCGAGAGCGAGGATCCCGACCGGTACTCCTATGGCAATAATGGTGGTTAGAAATTTTCGTCTCGATTCCATGGCCAAAAAACTCCCTTGCGTCCGCGCAATCTCCCGCCGCACGGGACGACACTTCCTCGAACGTCTTCCAATGTTATACTCCCCCCTCTCGTCAAAATCATGCCTAGTTCCTTCAATCGCTGGCTGGAATTGGCGCTTCCCAACGCGCTTCATCTTATCGGGATTTTCGTCATCGCGTTGGTGCTGAACCGGCTACTCCGCGCGGTCACCAATCTGGTCATCAAGCAGGCATCGGCGCCTGGCCGCTCCGCGCAACTGCGCGAACAGCAGACGCGCACCCTGGCGGAAGTTCTTTACGGAGCAGGGAGCAAAGTTGTCTGGGCAGTGGCTCTGCTGACTGCCGTACGGGAATTCCATATCGACATCACCCCGGCGTTAACGCTTGCGGGTCTCGCCAGCCTCGCAGTGGGCTTCGGCGCGCAAACTCTGGTGCGAGATGTCATCACAGGCATTTACATCGTTCTCGAAGATCAATACATCGTCGGCGACACAATCCAATTCGCGGACTACATTGGCCGGGTGGAACACCTGACTCTGCGGCGCACGGTCATCCGTGATGCCCGGGGCGCGCTGGTGACCATCGCGAATGGGGAGATCCGCACGGTCAGCAATCTCAGCCGCGACTGGTCGCAGGCTTTCGTGGATGTCTCGCTGGCGCCGGAAAGCCCGATCGAAAAGACGATGCAAGCGTTGGAGAGCGCGGCGGCCGCTTTGCGGGGAGATCCTGCCTGGTCGCAAACGCTGGTCGACGGGCCGCGGATCCTTGGGGTGCAGAGCTTCGACCGCAATTCATCGACGGTACGATTGCAAGTGCGGACGGCGCCGACCCGGCAGGATGAGGTCGCGCGCGAGCTGCGCCGCCGCATCCAGGTTGAGTTCCAGAAGCAGGGTATACCCACATCGAGCGTGCACCGCATCGAACTGGCTGGCGTTGCTCCTTCTTCGCAGGAAGCACCCCAGGCAGATGCGGCGAGTTAGGGCAAGGAGGACCGGCAATGGCCCAGATCACCTACG
>DATNLB010000240.1:0-8344 GCA_035603095.1 Candidatus Acidiferrales bacterium | reverse complement strand
TTCCAGCACGGGTTTCACGTTGGAGATTCACAACAATTTGTATGGGGGCTGGGCTACCGCTCGATCCGCGACAAGAACGACTCCAGTTTTACGGTTTCCCTGCAGCCCAATCAAGTCACTCTGAATCAGTTCAGCACATTCCTGCAGGATGAAATCAGTTTGGTTGACAATCGCCTGCAGATTACACTGGGTTCCAAATTCGAGCGCAACGAGTTCACAGGGTTTGAAATCGAGCCCAACGCAAGACTGCTCTGGACGCTCACTCCAAATCAATCGATATGGACGGCAGTATCGCGCGCCGTCCGGACTCCGGCGCTTACCGAGGAGGGTCTGCGGCTAAACTCAGCGGTTATACCCCCGGGGGCGCCTTCGAACCCCACGCCGTTCCCCGCGGTAATTGCGGTTTTCGGCAGCCATCAGTTCAACTCCGAAGACCTTCTCGCGTACGAACTCGGTTATCGCGTACAGGCAACCAGCAACCTTTCGCTCGATATTGCGACCTTCTACAACAATTACTCGAATCTTCGTACGGCAGAGCCGGGTACGCCTTTTGTGGAAGGGAGCCCCGCTCCGACCGATATCGTCATCCCCTTTGTCGCAGGCAACAAGATGAGCGGTGGAACTTACGGCGTCGAACTGTTTGCAGACTGGAAAGTCGTTCCGAAGTGGAGGCTAGCGGGCTCCTACAGCTATCTGCAAATGGACATTCACAAGAATGCGAACAGTCTGGATCCAACTCCGGACAATCCAAATGGCTCAAGTCCTCGTCATCAATGGTATTTGAGGTCTTCAATCGACTTGCCCAAGCATTTTGACCAGGACACGACACTTCGATTTGTGGACCAGCTTCCCGGCCTGAATGTGCCCAGCTACTACTCGTTGGATGCGCATTTGGGTTGGAGGCCGGTTACAAGGGTGGAATTGTCAATTGGCGGCCAGAACTTGCTGAACAACTGGCACTTTGAATTTATGCCGGATTTCGTAAACACCTCCCCGACGGTAGTGAAGCGCAGCATTTTTGGAAGTATTACCGTGAAGTTTTGAGTTGATTGCCGGGTGAGCTTTCAGATTATCGTTACCAGTGGCGGTTAAATTGATCTTGAGACGACTGGGAATTCTGATCGTAGCGCTCAGTGTTTCGCTGAGTTGGGCTCCCGACGCCTTTGCACAGGCCCGGGACTCGTCCGATTCCTCGGAATATCTGATCAAGGCCGGTTTCATTTTCAATTTTGCGAAATTCGTGGAATGGCCGGCAACCGCTTTTGTCCAGCCCGATTCTCCGATTGTGATCGGCATTTTGGGGATGGATCCGTTCGGAACGATTATCGATCAAATCGTCCAAGATAAGAAAATCGGGGCGCGCGGATTCGTCGTGAAACGGCTGAAATGGGGCAGCGACATCAAGGAACTGAGGGACTGCAAGATCCTGTTCGTGAGCGCTTCGGAAAGAGCGCACATCGATGAATTGGTACAAATTGTGAAAGGCCAGCCAATTCTGACGGTCGGTGAAACGCCCGGTTTTGCCGAGCGTGGCGGCATAATCCGGTTTACCGTGGAAGACAACAAAGTTCGATTCGAGATCAATGTCGAGGCGGCGCACCAAGCAGAGCTGACCATCAGTTCAAGATTGCTCACCCTGGCGAGAATCGTCCAACAACCCAGCGTAGAGGTAAGGAAGCCAGGATGATCCTCCAGAATCTATCCATCAAGCGGAAACTCACGCTGATAACGATGCTAACGAGCAGCCTCGCTCTGATCTTGTCCTCCGTTAGCTTTCTTATTTATGACCTCGTTTCCTTTCGCCACCTGCTCACTCAAGATCTGATGACTCAAGCTGAGATTATCGGGTACAACAGCGCGGGAGCGTTGGAATTTAAAGACGAGGCCGCCGCCACCGCTACATTGTCCGCGCTCACCGCCAAAGAAGACATCGTCACTGCTGTTCTGTATAGACCCGACGGAAAGATATTTGCGCACTATTTTCGAGGTAGTACAACCCTTCCGTCGTACCTTCCTTCCCGTTTACAGGAGAGAGGGTACCGCTACGCAGGAGGATACCTGGAGGTCTTCCATGACGTGACCCTGAACGGGGAACACGTCGGAACACTGTTTTTGCAGTCGAATATGCGCCAGTGGAGCATGAGGGCCAGACGATACGCAAGCATCCTCATTGTTTTCGTACTGATTTCCGGCTTGTTCGCATTTTTCGTCTCTTCCAGGCTCCAAGGATTGATTTCAAATCCCATTCTGCACCTAGAAGACACCATGAGAATGGTTTCCACAAACAAGAACTACGCGGTTCGAGCTGTTAAGTCGTATGGAGACGAAATTGGACGATTGATCGATGGATTCAATACGATGCTGTCGGAAATCCAGCAGCGGGATACCGCACTGCAGAGCACCAATGGTGAATTGAAGACGAGGACGCAGGAGTTAGAGGAAGAAATCTTCCACCGGAAGCAGACTCAGGAAGAGCTGCTCAATGCGAAGCACGCGGCCGAGGAAGCGAATCGCGCGAAGAGCACATTTCTTGCAAATATGAGCCACGAGTTGCGGACCCCCCTCAACGCCATCATCGGATATAGCGAAATGCTGGAGGAGGAAACCCGGGACTCCGGCAAGATCGAGAATGTTCAGGACCTCCGAAAAATCCAGGCGTCCGGAAAACACCTATTGTCGTTGATCAATGACGTGCTGGACCTTTCGAAGATCGAAGCGGGCAAAATGGTGCTGCACTTAGAGACCTTCGAAGTGTCGCAGGTGATCGAGGAGATGGTCACGACCCTGCAGCCCGCGGCGGCAAAGAACGGCAACTCAATTCACGTCCATCTGGCCGACAACGTGAACCTGATGCGTGCGGATATCACAAAGGTCCGGCAGATCCTGTTCAATCTGTTGAGCAACGCGTGCAAATTTACGGACCACGGCACGGTCTCCGTGAATGTGGAGGAAATAAAAACCGAGGATCGAGATTGGATTCAATTCCAGGTCCGTGACACCGGGATTGGAATCTCGGCCAAGCAAAAGGAAAACTTGTTTCAAGAGTTTGCCCAGGCGGATGCCTCGATTGCCCGCAAGTATGGCGGGACCGGCCTGGGACTCGCCATTACTCACCGCTTCGTTCAACTGATGAAGGGGTGCATCTGGGTAGAGAGCGAGCCTGGCCAGGGCGCCGTCTTTACGGTCCGGCTGCCCGCTCAAGTCGTCACCGAGACAACTGAATCCGCGCAGCCAGAGAGCGCCGGCAAAGTTCCGGCGGCATCGTCCGAAACCAAAACCGGTTTGGAGACGATTCTGGTGATAGATGATGACCCGTCGGTCCGCGATCTGATGACGCGCTTCCTGACAAAACTGGATTTCCACGTGGTCGCCGCCGCGAATGGAGAAGAAGGGCTTCGCCTTGCCAGGCAAGTTCGTCCGCTACTTATAACTCTCGATGTGGTCATGCCTGACTGCGATGGATGGACCGTGCTGAATAGGCTCAAGAGCGATTCCAAGCTGGCGAAGATTCCGGTCATTATGGTCACCGTCGTTGACAATGAGGCCATGGGCCTGGACCTGGGCGCCGCCAATTATCTTATCAAGCCGGTCGACCGTGACCGTCTTGCAGTTCTTGTAGAAAAGCACCGGGTCACCCGATCTTCCACTATCACGGATGACAATCCGCTCCCCTTATCTTACGTAGGAGACCGCCCAGCGGGCAGCAAGACAGCCGGAACCAGAGCGTCCAGGACCAGGAGAAACTAGAATGCAGAAAATCTTGCTAGTCGAAGACAACGAAATGAACAGGGACATGCTATCCAGACGGCTTCAGCGCAGGGGCTATAGTGTGGTCAATGCGGAGGATGGCGAGAAGGGACTTTTGCTGGCGCGTTCGGAAACACCCGACCTCATTCTGATGGACATAAGTCTTCCAGCGATGGACGGCTGGGAAGTCACGCGTCTCCTGAAGGCAAATCCGTCTACTCGCCATATCCCCATCATCGCGCTGACCGCTCACGCCATGGTCAGCGACCGGGAGAAGGCAATCGGTGTAGGTTGCGATGACTACGATACCAAGCCGGTCGATTTTGGACGGCTGAGCGAAAAGATCGAAAATCTGCTACTCGAAAAGAAACTATCATGAACCCGCGACCGAGCCGGTTGCTCATCGTAGATGACAATGAAATGAACAGGGACATGCTGGCCCGCCGGCTGGCACGCAAAGGGTATGAGATCGCGATGGCCGAGGGCGCTCGCGGATTGCTGCAGCGCATTAAACAAGATGCCATAGATCTGGTGCTATTAGATATCGAAATGCCGGAAGTCAGTGGCCTTGACGCGCTGAAAACGCTGCGCGACGCCTACTCTCCGATCGAGTTGCCGGTAATTATGGTGACCGCAAAGAGCCAGAGCGACGATATTGTCAGAGCGCTGGATTTGGGGGCCAACGACTATCTGACGAAGCCGATTGACTTTCCTGTGGCCGTAGCGCGCATAGATACGCAGCTATCACACAAACGAGCGCAGGAGGCGTTGAAGGAAAGTGAAGAGCGCTATGCGCTAGCGGCTCGCGGCTCCAATGATGGGCTTTGGGACTGGAATCTGCCGGCCAATGTCGTGCATTTCTCCCCTCGCTGGAAGGCCATGCTGGGCTATCAGGAGAGCCAAATTGGGGACAAACCTGAAGAATGGTTTGACCGGATCCATGACGCGGATCGAGAACGAGTCAAAGAGGAGATTGCCGCCCATCAAAAAGGCTTAACTCCGCATTTCGAGAGTGAGCACCGCGTGCTGCATAAGGATGGAAGCTTTCGTTGGATGCTGAGCCGAGGGGTCGCCGTTCATGACGCCTTCGGAAAAGTTTTGCGCATGGCCGGATCGCAGACCGACATTACCGAAGGGAAGGTCTCCGACCCCCTGACGGGCTTACCGAATCGGCTGCTATTTATTGACCGAGTAGGCCGGCTCATCAAGCATAAGAAGCGCCGTAAAGACCATTTGTTTGCGGTTCTCTTCATGGACCTTGATGGGTTCAAGATGATCAACGACAGCATGGGCCACCTGATTGGGGATCAACTCCTGCTCGGAGTGGCCAATCGGTTGGAGAAGTGTTTGCGGGCAACGGATACCGTCGCGCGTCTCGGGGAAACCTTCACCGTCGCGCGCTTAGGGGGAGACGAATTTACAGTCCTGCTCGACGACATTAAAGATCCGAGCGATGCCAAGCGCGCCGCGGACCGCATGATGAAGGCTCTGGCGACACCATTTATTCTGGGTGGGAAAGAGGTGTTCACCTCCGTGAGCATCGGAATTGCTTTGAGCAACTCCGCCTACGAGCTACCGGAAGAGATCCTGAGAGATGCCGACACGGCAATGTACCGGGCCAAGTCTCTGGGCAAGGCCCGCTACGAGGTGTTCGACGCCGATATGCGAGCCAGTGTGATGGCTCGATTGCAGCTGGAGACCGATCTGCGTCGCGCCCTCGAACGGGGAGAATTTCGCAATTTCTATCAACCGATTGTGGCACTCGTTTCCGGAGAAATTGCCGGTTTTGAGGCCCTGTTGCGATGGCAGCATCCGACTCGCGGACTGCTCGGACCGATTGAATTTATCCCAGTTGCTGAAGAAACCGGCCTCATACGCGAGCTGGGCTGGTGGAATTTGCGGGAGGCCTGCCGGCAAATCAGCGAGTGGAGAGCAGGTTCAATTGCCCATCGTCATCTAACAATTAGCGTCAACCTGTCCGCGAAGCAATTCTTGCAACCGAACCTGGTCGAAGACATTAAAAAGTTGCTAGGTGAACTCGCCCTTGCTCCAGAAGCCTTGAAGCTGGAGATCACGGAAAGCACGGTGATGGCAGACCCTTCCGCAGCCGTGGAGATGTTGCAGCAAATTAAATCCTTGGGAATCCGCCTGGCTATCGATGATTTCGGTACGGGTTATTCTTCATTGAGTTACCTACACCGTTTTCCCCTCGACACCTTGAAAATTGACCGCTCCTTCATCAGCGGCATGGGGGACGAGGGAGAAGGTTTGGAGATTGCACGGACCATTTTGCCCATGGCCAATAATCTCCGGTTAGACGTAGTTGCCGAGGGAGTAGAGACAATTCAACAGGTTGCGATGCTGAAAAAACTGGAATGCAAATATGGCCAGGGATTTTACTTTTCCAGGCCGCTGACCGCCGAAGGGACCACGGCATTATTGGCAGGAGATCTGACGTGGCAAGCTTGCGAGCAAACCAAGTAGCGCAACAAATGTCAGTGCAGGGAGAACAGGAACTGATAGCGCTGCCCGGACGCAGCGCAAAAGCCGCGGCCGCACAATTACACAACGTACTCCCCGCTCTCGAAATTTGTCGGTAGTTCAGCTCTTATGAAACTCGCTTGGCAAAATATCGTTCACGATCGAGCCCGCTTCTCGGTAACCGTGCTCGGCGTGTCTTTTGCGGTGTTCCTGATGGTCTTTCAAGGAAGTCTCTTAGCCGGCTTCTTGCGGGCAGCATCCAGGCTTATTGATGCCAGCGACTCCGACATCTGGATCACCGCGAGAGGAGTGCAGGCGTTTGAGTTTGGAACTCCCATCGAAAGCCGGGTGAGGGAGATGGCTGCCGGCGTACCAGGTGTGCTGGAAACGAGCAGAGTTTGCATGGCTTTTGCTGTGTACCGCACACCGAACGGAAAGCAACAGGTTGTAGCTCTGGTTGGGGCGGATCGCAATGTGGGAAAGCGCTTCCCGGTTCCCGATCTCCCGGGTTCAGCCGAAGGGATGTCGCCCGATGCGGTGCTCTACGACGTGAGCGACCGGGACCTGATTCAAGTGACCGCACTGCCTGCAGAAGTGGAAGTAAACCGGCACCGTGCCAGTATCGAGCACCAGATTGAGGGTTACGGAGCATTCCTTGGTGTCCCCTTTTTATTCACTTCGTACCGAAATGCCACTCGATACATGGGCTTTGGTCCTGAAGAAGCTATGTACGTCCTCCTGCGCGTCGACAGTGGATATTCAACCTCGGACGTGCAGCAGAACCTTAGGCAGCGTCTTCCCGAGGTCGATGTTCTCACGCGGGACGAATTTGCGCGGAAATCTCGCACCTACTGGACGATAAAAACCGGGGCCGGGGGCGCGATTCTAACCGCGGCGCTGTTGGGTTTTCTAATAGGTCTGGTGGTTGTGTCCCAAACCATCTATGCGAACACAATGGAAAACATCGAGGAGTACGCCACGTTGAAAGCTCTCGGAGCATCCCAGGCTTTCGTGGCGCGCATTGTGCTTACGCAGGCCCTGATTTGCGGGGCAGTTGGCAGCATTCTGGGGCTGCTGGCGGTTGTTCCAAGCATTGGTTACGCAAAATCTCTGATTCCTTGGATCTACACTCCGTGGTGGTTGCTTCTAGTCATGGTCGTGCCAAGTTTGGCGATGTGCGCATTGGCATCTATCGCTTCAGTTCGAAGCGCCCTCACAGTTGAGCCGGGGAGGGTGTTCCGTGCCTAATCACTTCCTGGGCGTTGAAGGTGCGAGTGTCTCGTTCGGCAAGCGGGAGGCACAAGTCCGTGCACTGCGGGGGGTTTCACAATTCTTCGAGCGGGGCACGCTTTCGCTGGTTATGGGGCCCTCCGGCAGCGGGAAAACCACGTTATTGTCCCTGCTCGGTTGTTTGCTGTCGCCTGATGAAGGGACCGTGTTCGTAGATGGTGTCGCGGTAAACGGACTGAGTGAAGCGGAGAGGACAGTTGTTCGTCAAAAGAAAATCAGTTTTGTTTTCCAAGCATTCCGGCTTTTTCACTCCCTTTCCGCGATAGACAATGTCGCACTTGGCTTTGAGCTTCGTAATGCCGCCTTGCCTGGCCGAATGGAAATGGCAAGAGATCTGCTAGTTCGATTCGGTTTGGGAGACAAGCTCAATCAAGAGCCCAACGAACTCAGTCCTGGAGAAAAGCAGCGGGTTGCAATTGCAAGGGCCTTGGCAGGAAATCCTCCCATACTTTTAGCGGATGAGCCGACCGCATCTCTGGATGCCCAGGCCGGAAGGAACATCTGTCAAATTCTCCGAAGTCAGGTTGATGACGATGGGAGAACTGTTGTTGTGGTGAGCCACGATCCGCGATGGCGGGAATTCGCCGATCGCACAATCAATCTATGCGATGGTCAAGTAGAACAAGAGGAGAAAAATCTATGACGGCCCGCAGTAGATGGGGCATAGGTGGTTCCGCGATTGCCTTGGTGATTGTGGCGGTTGCGTTCTTGGGGACCACTCGGAACAGGAATTCGGTGCAAGCTCGTGGGATACCCTCCAATAGTGCTGCCGCGACCGTTGCATTCGCCTCCCCCGGGAGGGTCGAAGGAGCTTCGGAAACCACGC
>DATNLB010000712.1:0-5518 GCA_035603095.1 Candidatus Acidiferrales bacterium | reverse complement strand
GCAGCGCCGGTTGGACAAAGGCGGAGTTTTGCAGGTGAGCATCGATCGGCTGGAAATTCTTGTCTCCGCCGAACAGAACCTCGCATTCTTCCTTCAACTTGGCCAATCCTTCCAGGCAGGAGGACTGCTGCGCTTTGTTCACGACCGGTCCTACTTTTACTTCGGGGTTCCGGGGATTGCCGACTTTCATGGAAGTCAGGCGGTCCGACACGGCAGCGCCAAAGGCTTTGACCTGCTGACTCGGGACCAGGACGCGCCGGATGGCAGTGCATTTCTGGCCGGCTTTGAGGGTCATTTCACGGACAACTTCTTTTACGAGGAGGTCGAATAAATCCGTGCCGGGTGCCACATCAGGCCCCAGGATGGCGGAGTTTATGCTGTCTGCTTCAATGTTTACGCGTACGGAACGGCGCAGGACATTCGTATGCGAACGAATGCGCACGGCTGTCTCTGCGGAGCCGGTAAAGGAAACAATGTCTTCTTCTCGAAGGTGTCCCAATAGGTCGCGAGCAGAGCCGCAGATGATGGAAATCGCTCCTGGAGGCAAGATATCCGCCTTCACGATATCCTCAACCATCCGGTGCGCCAGCCATGCCGTGGGGGAAGCGGGCTTCACCACGATGGGGACACCGGAGAGCAGCGCGGGTGCAGCCTTTTCGCAGAGGCCCCAGGCGGGAAAGTTGAAGGCATTGATGAAAACCGCGACGCCTTTTGCGGGCATCAGAAAATGCTGCCCGGCGAACGCGTCGCTCTTCGACAATGCGATTGAAGAGCCCTCCTTCAGCATTTTTCCTTCTGCCAGCGCCCGGCCGATTTTCGCGTAATACTTCATGGTGTAGATGGCGCCGTCCACATCAAACGAAGCATCCGCTTGGGTAGCGCCCAGGTTCAGCAGGGAAAGCCGAAAGTATTCTTCACGGTTTGCAGCCAGGGCGTCGGCGATCTTGCCCAGCAGATCGGCCCGCTGGATATAGGTGAGTTGACGGAGCGCAGGTCCGCCGTGAGCGCGTGCAAACTGAAGAGCTTCCTCAAGATCAATGCCCTGGGAAGAGATATTCGCCAGCTCGTCTCCCGTAACGGGATCGACGAGCAGTTCTCCGCCACCCAAGCCTTCACTCCAGCGACCAGAAACATAGTTATGCAGCTTCATTCGCGAACCTCCGTTGAGCTCTCCGTCCAAGGCCCGGGAGACTCTTGATTGCAGAACTCGAAAACGATGAATGGCGACGAATCTGGAATAATACTGCATATTGTTCTCAAATGAAACTACGACCTGTTCTTCACTGTCATGGATCATACAGCTTAGAATGACACTGAAAACAAATGCTTTAAATGCAACGGAGGTTGTCCAGGAGCCGGATTGAGACGCCGTAGAGATGTTACCAGTTATCTTGCTTGACTGAGGAGTGCTCGCATGTATTATAATGCATACTCAGTTCGTGATGGCATGAACACCAGCACCAATTCCAAGGTGATTACTCCACACCGGGTTACGCCGACTCCAGATGGTGATTTCCTGCTTTTTCTCGGCAAGCGGGTTCGCCAACTACGCAGCCTACGCGGGATGACGCGCAAGATGGTGGCGCGGGAAGCGGATGTGTCTGAACGCCATCTGGCACAGCTCGAGGCTGGAGAAGGAAATGTATCGATTGTGCTGCTGCGGAGGATTGCCGGCGCTCTGAATGTTTCTCTCGTCGAGTTGTTCGCGCCTGAAGTGGAAGAGCCGGGCGAAAAACGGCTAATTCAGCGATTTCTCGAACGCCTCCCCAATCATCGCCTGGAAGATGTGGTGTTCCGGCTGATGCGTGACTTTGGCCCCGAAGAAAAGGTGCGACGAATGCGCGTCGCGTTGATTGGGCTGCGCGGAGCAGGCAAAACAACGCTGGGATCCAGGTTGGCCGGCGAAAGCCACGTGCCCTTCATCGAGATGGACCGCGAGATTGAGAGGGATACGGGAATGCCTCTCGCGGAAATCTTTGCGCTTTACGGGCAATCCGGTTATCGGGCGATCGAGAAGCGCACGCTGGAAAGAGTGCTGAATGAAAATGAACGGGCGGTGCTTTCGGTGGGAGGCGGCGTAGTGTCCGAAAAGGAGACTTTTGACTATCTTCTTTCGCATTGCTACACCGTGTGGATAAAGGCACAGCCCGAGGAGCACATGACGCGGGTGATGGCGCAGGGTGATTTTCGCGCTATGGCCGGGAATGACCAGGCAATGGAAGATTTGCGGCGGATACTCGAGGCGCGAGAGCCGCTCTACCGTCAAGCGGACATGGAACTGGACACATCGGGCAGTTCGGCGGAAGAAAGTTTTTCGCGATTGAAAACAACATTGCGGGCGAATTTGCAGTAGGAGGGTCTCGTGGACGTTGTAGCAGCTCAAGAATCACAGGCGAAAATGGAAGCGGTCGAATTCCAGACCGATCCATCGCGATACAAGCATTGGCGTCTCGCGTTCGACGGCCCGGTGGCGACGCTGACGATGGATGTGGCCGAGGACGGCGGAATCCGTCCGGGCTACAAACTGAAATTGAATTCGTACGACCTCGGCGTGGATATCGAGCTGCACGATGCTTTGCAACGCATTCGATTCGAACATCCGGAGATTCGTTCGGTGGTCATTACCAGCGCGAAGAACCGCATTTTTTGCTCTGGCGCTAACATTTACATGCTCGGGCTGTCCTCGCACGCGTGGAAAGTGAATTTCTGCAAGTTCACGAATGAAACCCGGAATGGGATCGAAGACGCGAGCGCGCATTCTGGACTGAAGTTTCTCGCCGCCTG
This sequence comes from Candidatus Acidiferrales bacterium, assembly GCA_035603095.1. GTDB lineage: Bacteria > Acidobacteriota > Terriglobia > Acidiferrales > UBA7541 > Acidiferrum. The sequence goes on along the minus strand of DATNLB010000712.1, from coordinate 2,734 downwards.
TAATGGAACGACGGCCGGAGGCGGTTACGAGCTGGCACTGGCTTGCGATGAAATCATTCTAGTGGATGACCGGTCTTCGGCAGTCAGTTTGCCGGAGCTCCCGCTGCTGGGTGTTCTGCCTGGAACAGGCGGACTGACTCGGGTGACGGACAAGCGCAAGGTGCGCCGCGACCATGCCGACATGTTCTGCACGAACCCCGACGGCGTACGAGGACAAAGAGCCAAGGATTGGCGGCTCGTCGATGACGCCATCAAACCCCAGCAGTTTGCGGAGCATGTGAAACAGCGTGCCCTGAAACTCGCGGAGCAGAGCGATCGCCCGCTCAACGCCAAGGGAGTGACGCTTCCGCCTTTGAAGCGATCGGCCGATGAAGCGGGGCTGCATTACGAGTACGTCGATGTGCAATGGAATCGCGAGGCGCGCACAGCAACGATAACGGTGCGCGCACCGGAGTCCGTTACCGAAGATAGCTTGGAAAAGGTTATTGCGGCGGGTGCGAATTGGTGGCCGCTGCAAATAGCCAGGGAGTTGGATGATGCCATTCTGACTTTGCGTGCCGGTGAACTGGACTTGGGGCTCTGGATTATCAAGACGGCCGGAAATCCGGACGCCGTTCTCGCCATGGACGAATTCATTTTGAATCACCGGGACAATTGGTTCGTCCGCGAAGTGCTGGGAATGATGCGACGCACGTTCGCGCGGATCGATGTCACGTCGCGTTCCATCTATGCAATCGTTGAACCTGGGTCCTGCTTTGCCGGCACGTTACTGGAATTGGCGCTCGCTGCCGACCGCGTCTACATGCGCGATGTGCAGGAAGGCGGAAGCAGCGCAAGCCTGACGCTTTCGAAAATGAACTTCGGGCCGCTGCCGATGGTGAACAAACTTTGGCGGATAGCGGCGCGATTCTACGGCGACGAGGCGCAAATGGAGGCGCTGCGCAGCAAGATTGGAAAGAAGTTTTCCGCCCGCGCGGCGCTGGACGCGGGCCTGGTTACCGCCGCACCGGATGACCTCGACTGGGAAGACGAGATTCGCCAGGCCATTGAGTCGCGTGCCGCGCAATCGCCCGATGCACTCACGGGGCTCGAAGCAAATCTACGCTTCGGACCGGGGGAGACGCTGGAGACACGGATTTTCGGCCGGCTCTCCGCGTGGCAAAACTGGATATTCATCCGTCCGAACGCAGTTGGCGCGAGCGGAGCATTGAAAGTGTATGGGACGGGAGCGCCGGTGAAATTCAATTGGGAAAGAGTTTAAAGGACGGGCGCGAGCCTGGACTTCTGAGGAGATCGCAATGATTAATTACACGGAAAAAATTCCGAACAATGTGGACTTGGGCAGAGATCGAGTGTTACAGCGCGCGTTGGAGCATTGGCAGCCCGCGTACATGGGCTGGTGGTATGACATGGGGCCGAACGAGAGCCACAACTACGAGGTGTACTTGCGAACGGCAACCAGCGTGGAACCCGACGGCTGGGCACAGTTCGGCTATGTGAAGATGCCGGATTACCGCTGGGGTATTTTCTTGCAGCCGCGCGACGAGAAGCGCGAAGTGAATTTCGGGATTCACAAAGGACAGGCGGCTTGGCAAGAGGTTCCCGGCGAATACCGCTCGACTTTGCGTCGTGTGATCGTGACGCAGGGTGACACCGAGCCAGCTTCGGTGGAGCAACAGCGGATGCTGGGGGCCTCTTGTCCGTCGATGTACGATCTGCGAAATATTTTCCAAGTGAATGTCGAAGAGGGGCGTCACCTGTGGGCCATGGTGTACTTGCTGCACCGTTACTTTGGACGAGATGGGCGCGAGGAAGCTGAATCTTTGCTCGCGCGGCGATCGGGAGACGCCGATAACCCGCGTATCCTGGGCGCGTTCAACGAGGCGACGCCGGATTGGCTCGCGTTCTACATGTTCACGTTCTTCACGGACCGGGATGGTAAATTCCAACTCTGCGCCCTGGCGGAATCCGGCTTCGATCCGCTGGCGCGAACCTGCCGCTTCATGCTGACCGAGGAAGCGCACCATATGTTTGTGGGTGAGACGGGAATTAGCCGCATTATTCAGCGGACTTGCGAGGTGATGAAGGAAAACAAGGTCGAAGATCCGTCGGATGTACGGACGCTCGGCGTGATTGATTTACCGACGATACAGAGATACTTGAACTTTCACTACAGCGTGACGCTCGATCTTTACGGCTCGGATGTGTCCTCGAACGCCGCGAATTATTACACCAGCGGGCTGAAAGGGCGCTTCCGCGAAACTAAACTGGATGACGATCACGTGCTGGCCGACGCGGAGTATCCAGTCTCTGAAGTTGTGAGCGGAAAAATCATCACAAAAAACGTGCCGGCATTGACGGCGTTGAACGAACGTTTGCGCGATGACTACATCGAGGAAATTGCCGATGGAGTCGGCCGCTGGCAGCGGGTGATTGATAATGCGGGCATTCCGTTCCGGTTGACCTTGCCGCACAAAGGCTTCCACCGTGAGATTGGCAATTTCGCGGGGCATTTTATAAGCCCCGATGGAGAAGTTTTGAGCGAAGAGGCGTGGAAGAACCACGAATTCGAATGGCTGCCGAGTCCGAAAGATTATGCTTACGTGCTGTCACTAATGAGCGGGCGAGTCGTGGAGCCGGGCAAGTTTGCGAATTGGATTGCTCCGCCGGCGCGCGGGATTAACAATCAACCGTTGAACTTTGAGTACGTTCGATTCAATTAGCGCGCGCGATT